>CAMBHC010000014.1 GCA_945866285.1 Candidatus Sulfopaludibacter sp. SbA3
CGGGTCTCGAGACCCGCCGCACGCCTAGCCCTGGCGGTTGCGGTTGAACAGGTAAGCGCCGACGGCGGCCAACCCGCCCAGCACGATGACGTCGCGGACCAACTTGAACAGGTTGACCACCCAGGCGATGCCCATGCCGAAGGCCACCCATTGCACCCACCAGTGCCCCGGCGAGGTCGTCACGTTGATGACAAAGCAGAGCAACACGATGAACGGGGCCGTAATCAGGAACTTCACGCGACGCAGGGGTCCAAACACCATAGGCTCCTTTCCCTGATCATACGTGGCCGCCACCGGAAGGTTCGCCCGCCTTCGCCCGGTCGGCATTCCGGGGCTTCGGCGAGGCAAGGCCCCACCGGGTTAGGGGCTCTTGACCCACGCCTCGAACGCGTCCCAGGTCTCGTCGTAGCGCTCCGCGTCCGACGGGTTGAAGCGGTAGTCAGAATCTTTCAGGAACTGTTCGAACTCTTCGTGCGACCAGCCGAGGCTGTCGGCGAAGCTGTCGTTGAACGCTTCTTCGATCAGCGTCACATCGCCGCCGTGGTCGTAGACATGCTGCCCGGCGCGTAGCGCCGTCTCATTGGCCACGACCCACGTCAATACGGCCAGCACCGACGGGTAGGCCGATGGGTGCGCACTACCGCCGCCTGCGCCATAGAGATTGCGGGCCGTGCAACTAATCACGTGAACGAGATCAGCGAAGTCGGCAATCATGACGCCTTCCTTTCGGTGAGCCGCGCATCGTGTCGGACGAACCAGGCCGCGGCGTTGGCGGTTCGCACTTGGGTCAGCAAGGCGAGGCCCGCGGCCACCCGCGAGCGAGGGAACGGCGGGGTTTGGCGCGCGAGCACCGCTCGCGCCATGGCCACCCGGCGCCTCAATGTCGCCGAGTGGGCCAGGGTGGCGCGCAGGCGAACGGCATCGGTGGCCACAATCACGACGGCGATCGCGACGAACAACCAGGGCGTCAGGCGGCCATTGCCCAGCATCAGCGCCGCGCTCGACCCGCTGCCAACATAGAAATTGGTCAGCACGTGCTCGACGACAACCCAGGCAAAGCCGCTTGCGGGCACCATCCACCTCGACGGACCAAGACGCGAGCGCAGCGCGAGGCCGAGTCCAAACGAGCCGCAGACCAGCCCGGTGGCGGCCGCGTGTCCCACATAGCCGGCCGCGCCCCACGCCCCTGGCACCAGATACAACGGACCCACGTGCGGACCGTACTGGCGCGCCATGTCGCGCGCGATGCCGGCGCCGTTCTCGACCAGCAGGGCGTTCTCGGCCAGCGCGAACCCGGCACCCGCGAAACAGCCCAGGGCCAGCAGGTCCGAGGGGTTGGGCGAACGCTTGCGCGCGAGCCACACCACCACGCCGACCGGGAGAAGCTTGATGGATTCCTCCAGGACCGGGATGACTCCCCAGTTGCCAATGCCGCTGGTGGTGTCGATGCCGACCGCGGCCAGCGCATGTCCGGCGCCGACCATAAGTAGGGTGACGACCCCAAGACCAAGTCCCAACGCCGACAGGCTGGAGCCGGCCGACAGTGAACGCGTGGCGAGCGTGATCAGCAGGATCTCGCCTAGAAACCAGACTTCCCGCCAGGTGGCCCCCGGTGCGCTGATTGCCAGCAATAGCAGCGACAGGGCGAAGAGCGCTAACGAGACTATCCGCAGCATGGGCGACATGGTAATGGATACGACCCCGAACCACGGCGGTTAGTTACTTTTCCTTCTGGTTGCCATGCGCCAACAGTTGTGCAGGACCGTGCGCTCCCGGAGTAGAATTCAGCGATTCTTTGTTCCTTTTCTGGAGGTCATGATGGACGTTCGGTCACCGTTTTCGCGTCGTAAGTTTGTGGGAGGCGTGGCCGCTGCCGTTGGCGCCCTTAGCCTGCGTCCGGGAGCTGAACTGCTCGCGCAGGGGCAGACAGCACAGTTCACCGGCGGAGAAGCTGAGTACGACGCCTTCATCAAGCTGGCGAGCAACGAGAACAACTACGGACCGCCGCCGTCGGTGATGAAGGCCATGCAGGACGCGTTCAAGTACGCGAACCGTTACGGCTACCCGGACGGCAACATCGTCCAGGTCATTGCCGATCACCACGGCGTCAAGCGCGAGAACGTGCTGTTGACCGCCGGCTCCGGTGAAGGTCTCGACGTGGTCGCCACCACCTACCTCGGGCCGGGCAAGAAGGTGCTGGGCGTCAGCCCCTCCTACGCCAGCGTGTTCCAGCAGGCCAGCAACGTGAAGGCCGATTCGATTCAGATCCCGCTGACCAAGGATTACCGGCAGAACATCAGCGCGATGATCGAGACGACCAACCGCCACGCGCGCGAAATCGGCTTCGTCTACATGTGCAATCCGAACAACCCGACCGGCGCAGTGGTCACGGCCAAGGAAATCAAGGACCTGCTCGATAACATCCCGAAGGACATGCCGGTGTTGATCGATGAGGCATACCACCACTTCGTCAACGATCCGGCCTACGGCACCGCGATCCCGCATGTGCTCGAGGGCCGTCCGGTCATCGTCGCGCGCACCTTCTCGAAGATCGCGGCGCTGGCCGCCATGCGCATCGGCTATTCGATCGCACCGGCGGATATGGTCCGCGAGATGAACGTCTACGCGTCGAACAGCGTCAACGTGCTCGCCAAGTGGGGCGCGGTCGCCTCGCTGAAGGACAAGGCCGCCGAGGCCGACGTCAAGGCCAAGATTGTTGACATGCGCGACAAGACCACGAAGGTGCTGGAATCGTATGGCTACCCGGTGATCCCGTCGCAGGCCAACTTCTTCATGGTCAGCCTGGGCGATCGCCAGGTGCAGGGCGTGATCGCGGAGTTCCTCAAGATGGGCATTCTCGTCGGCCGTCCGTTCCCGCCCCTGCTGAACCACCTGCGCGTGTCGGTCGGCACCGCCGAGGACATGGAGAAGTTCATGACGGCCTTCAAGAAGATCTTCCCGCAGAAGGCCGCCACGGCCACGCGCGGATAGCTACTGACCTGGGGGGATCGGCGGCGCGGCCGCCGGTCCCTTCAACTGAAATCCCGCCGGCGGTTCCACTCCCATCAAGTGCGTGACGAAGTAATCCCAGCGACGGCGAACCATGTACGGTTCGTTGCCAAAGCCATGTCCGCGGTTGGGAAAGATGATCAAGTCGAAGTCCTTGTTCTCCTTGATTAGCTCGTTGACCACCAGCAGCGTGCTGTAGAACGGCACGTTGTTATCCATCGAGCCGTGGGCCAGCAGCAGCTTGCCCTTCAGGTTCTTGGCGAAGTTCTGGTTGGCCTGGCTGTCGTAGTTGCTCGTGCCGTCCGGGTTCTTCTGCAGCAGCCCCTGCCACTTCTCGGCCCAGTCATCTTCGTAGACCCGGTTGTCGTGATTGCCCGCCTGCGACACGCCGACCTTGAAGAAGTCGGGATACTTGAACATCGCCGCGGCGGTGGCGAAGCCGCCGCCCGAGTGGCCGTAGATGCCGGCGCGGTCGATGTCGATCCACGGGAAGCGGGCCGCCAGTTCCTTCATGCCGGTCACCTGGTCGGGTAGCGTGTTGTCGCCCATGTCGCCGTAATAGGCCGCGTGGAAGCGCTTCGAGCGCCAGGGCGTGCCCATGCCGTCGATCTGCACCACGATGAAGCCGAGTTCGGCGATGGCTTGCGCGTCGCCGCGGGCAGCCGAGAAGCTGCGACTGCCGACGCTGCCGGTCTGCGGGCCGGGATAGATGTTGTTGATGATCGGATACTTCTTCGTCGGATCGAAAGTGGTTGGGCGATACATCAGGCCGTAGAGGTCGCCGACACCGCCGCGATCCTTGACGGTGATGGGCATGGGCGGCTTCCAGCCGGTGGCCAGCAGGCGCGAGATGTCGGCCTTCTCGAGCGCCAGCACCAACTTGCCGGTGGCGTCGCGCAACACCGAGGTCGAGGCGACGTCTGGCTTTGAGTAGTTGTCGACAAAATACTTACCCGATGGCGACAGCGACACGGTGTGGTCGGCGTCTTCCGGAGTCAGCAGGTGGAAGTCCCTGCCGTCCATGCTCACGCGATAGAAGTGACGGAAGTAGGGGTCGCGTCCGGCCTCCTTGCCCACGCCCTGGAAATACAGTGTGCGGCCAGCCTCGTCCACGCGCATCAACTGCGTGACGTTGCCGTCACCGCTGGTGATGGGGTACTTCTGCTTGCCGGTCTGGAGGTCGTGCATGTACAGCTGGCCCCAGTTCTCCTTCTGCGAGAACCAGATCGCCTCGTTCGAACCGGGCAGGTACTTCCAGTTCACCCTGCCGTTGCCTGATTCGAGAAAGGTTTCACCTTTTTCCTCGAGCAGTTCGCGAATCGAGCCGGTGGTGGCGTCGGCCACGCGGAGATTGGCCTGCTGGTGGTTGCGCGAGGTCGAGACGAACGAGACCTGCGTGCTGTCCGGACTCCACTGCACGTCCACCCACTCGCCGCCGCACTTCACATCGTCACACAGCGTGGAGCGGTGCTGGTCCGGGCCCATCTGGAGGCGCGTGACTTTGGCGGCGGCCACGTCGATGACGACGCGTTCAATCATGGTGATGAACTCGTCGCCCGGCAGCGGGTACTTCCAGGCGCGCAGCATCGGGTGGCCGGCCACCGTGTTTACCAGGTACATCTCGCCGGCCTTGCGCTGGTCCTGCTGGAAGGTGGCGATTCGCTTCGAGTCTGGCGACCACACCAGCACCGGAGCGTCGCTGCTGGTCCAGCCGGCGTTGTCGGTGGCGTAGCCGTAGTCCTTCACGCCGTCGGTCGTCAGTTGCTGATCGACGCCGCTGGCGATCTCGCGCACCCAGAGGTTGTAGTCGCGGATGAAGGCGGCGAGCTTGCCGTCTGGCGAGGTGATGCTGTTCGGAATGCGCGCGGGCCGGTCGCCGCTGGTGCAGGCCGCACCCTTCACGTCGCAGGTCCACCGCTTGGCGTCGATGTCGAACGAGAACGACTGGCCATTGGTCGCAAATGTCAGCTGCGTAAACGGCAACCGCGCGGCGGTCACCGGGCGGCCCAGCGCCGTGGTCAGTGTCGTCGCCAGCGCCGCGTGGTTGAAGGCCGGTGCCTTGGTTGCGCGGGCCGCGTCAACGAGGATGAACTCGCTGCCAGTGGCCGTGACCGTCCGGTACCAAAAGCGGTCGTCGGCCAGCCAGTTGGCCTGCACCGGACCGCTCGACACCAGCGGCATCGTGTTGTACCCGAGAAAGGTCTCGGCGCGCGTGTAGTCGGCGGCCGTCACCGTGGCGCGCGACTGAGCAGCGCCGGGCAAGGTCATGGCGGCGATCAACACACCGGTGGTCAGGGTCAGAAGGGTCAGCTTGCGCATGGGAGAAAGTATCGCACTCTCCGACCGAAGGCCGGTTGGCATGACTCCTGAACTACGCAATGGACAGAACGCTCGAGGAAAATGGGAATGCTCGCAAATTGGCTGGTTTTCGCGGAATTCAACGAGGACAGCGCACAGGTCGAGGTGTGCGCGCTCATGCGCGGCCCTGTGCGCGAGCTCGGACGAAAGCAGGGTAGTATGGCGGCAGGCTTCTTCGGTGGACCGGACGGGGCAGGGGCCCGCGTCTGGTAGGCAGGCAGGACTGTGGCGGACCAACAGGATCAAGAACAGCTGCGGGCGCGGGTACGCGAACTCGAAGCGCTCTGCACGGACGTGCTGGTCGCCGGCGTGGACATCGGCTTGCCGCAGCATCTGCTCAACCAACTCTGGGGCGCTGTCGGTCATGGTGAACTGCCGCACGCGTTCAACGTCGACCTGCCGCCCGCGCCACGACACCCGATCGCGGGCGAGGCCGCTGCGGCGGCACCAGCGACCGTGACCGTCATGCCCTTGGCGTTGGTGCGTGAGCCCGCAGTGGTAGACGCTCGTCCCCCCCCTCGAAATTCCGGAGATCCTGCTGACCTCGAACCCGCTGACGGTTGCCAAAGACGACTCTCGGCCGAAGCCGCCGCAGGCCGAGCTCAAGCCGCTCAGCACCAAGAAGACCGTTGCCGTTGTCGACGATGACCCGATGATGCTCGACGTGCTGTCGCGCATCCTGCAGCGTGAGAATTTCGAGCTATTGCTGGCCAGCAGTGGTCCCGAAATCATCCAGAAGCTCAGTGAGCATACGGGTGATGTCGACCTCCTGGTCACCGACTACGCCATGCCCGACATGCAGGGCCGCGAGCTGGCTGAACACGTGCGCCAGCGGTTC
The DNA here is from genome assembly GCA_945866285.1 of Candidatus Sulfopaludibacter sp. SbA3. GTDB lineage: Bacteria > Acidobacteriota > Vicinamibacteria > Vicinamibacterales > UBA2999 > 12-FULL-67-14b. The sequence goes on from CAMBHC010000014.1 coordinate 6,206, forward strand.
CCCGCGATCAAGGTGTTGTACCAGACCGGGTTCAGCGACATGCTGTTCGAAGACCGGATGGAACTCGAAGAAGGCGCCACCTTCCTCGAAAAGCCGTTCACCGCGCGCGGCCTGCGCGAGGCAGCCCGGCTGGTTCTGTTCGGCTCGATCAACCCCTGAAAACTCGTCTAGACCCCGGCATCCGTCCCGGCGTCCGATACATCGCGCAGGCGAGCCCAGCCCTCACCGTCCTATACTGATCCCGTGAAGCGGTTTGTCAGGTTTGTCCTCATATTCCTGATCGTGGCCATGGTCGCCATGGTCGTGGCCTCGGTCGGGTTGTATTTCGCGGTGGGCCAGCCGCCGGCCGTGCCCGCGCATGCCACCTTGGTCCTTCGCCCAGGTGGCGACCTCCCTGAGGTCCTGCCGGAGGTTGTCTTTGGTGATGCGGAACTGACGGTTCGGGGCTATGTTGAGCTGATTCGCAAGGCCAGGGTCGACCCGCGCATCAACGGCATTCTGCTGCGGCCGGGCAGCCTGAGCTCGCCGTTCTGGGCCAGGATTCAAGAAGTCCGCGACGCCCTCAAAGACTTTCGCGCCAGCGGCAAGTATGTGCACGCGTGGCTCGAGTACGCGGGTGATCGTGAGTATTACCTGGCCTCGGTGGCCGACCGTGTCTACCTGTTGCCGTCGTCCACGCTTGATCTGACCGGCATCGCCAGCTACGAGCTGTTCCTGCGCGGCACGTTCGACTGGATCGGCACCTACCCCGACTTCATGCACGTCGGCGACTACAAGAGCGCGGTCAACACCTACCTGGAAAAATCGTTCACCCCGGCGCATCGCGAGATGGCCGACTCGCTCAATCGCAGCCAGTACGAACAACTGGTCCGCGGCATCGCCGATGGCCGCAAGAAATCCGAAGACGAAGTTCGCGGGCTGATTGACCAGGGGCCGTTCCTGCCGGTCGATGCGCTGCGCCTGGGATTGATTGACGAAGTCGCCTACGAAGATGAGCTCGACGACGTCAACAACGACCTGCGCGGCGTCGAGTTCGTTGAGGGTGACGACTACGCGCTGGTCGCCTGGAGTTCCCTTGGCGTCACGCCACGCTCGAAAGTCGCGGTGATCAACGCGGTCGGCGTGATCAACTCGGGCACCAGCGGCTTCGATCCCGTCAACGGCGCCGTCGTCGGGTCCGACTCGCTGGTGGAATACATCCGCAAGGCGCGCGCTGACAAGTCCATTCGCGCGATCGTGCTGCGCGTCGACAGTCCGGGCGGGTCGTCCACGGCCTCGGATGTAATCTGGCGCGAACTGTCGATCTCGCGCGAGGACGGGCGGCCGCTGATCGTCTCAATGTCCGACCTGGCCGCATCTGGCGGTTACTACATCGCGTTGGCCGGCGATGTGATCGTCGCCCAGCCGGGCACGCTCACGGGATCCATCGGCGTCTACACCGGCAAGTTCGTCACCTCAGGGAGCTTCGAGAAGCTTGGCGCCAACATCGAATCGGTGAGCCGCGGGAAGCAGGCCGAGATGTATTCGTCCGATCGCCGGTTCACACCGGCCGAGCGCAAGAAGGTCACCGCGTCCATGCAGTCGGTCTACGACCAGTTCGTGGAGCGGACGGCCGCCGCCCGGCGCATGCCGCCTGAGAAGGTCGACGAGATTGCCCAGGGCAGGGTGTGGACCGGCGAACAGGCGCGCCAACTGGGGTTGGTCGACGAACTGGGCGGCCTCTCCACGGCCATCAACTTGGCCAAGCAACGCGCGCACATTCCTGCCGACGAAGAAGTCGAACTGGTCGTGTTCCCACCGCGCCGCAGTGTCTACGAGGTGCTGGCCGATGAACTGCAGTCGCCGATGGGACGCATGCAGGAACGGTCAGCCGCCGAGGCGTTGAGCCAACTGCTGGGCCCGCGTGAAAGAAAAGCCTTGTCGGCGCTGCTCGCACCGTCAAGGCTCTTCAGGTCTGGGCAAGTGCTGGCGCACATGCCCTACGTGTTCGTGAGGTAGCCTACAGCCCGCCGGTGATCCGGGCGAGCGTGTCCTGCTTGATGTTGACCTTCAGGCCGCTCTTGGCCTTCTGCATGTAGGTGCCGAAGAACTTGTCGCGGCGCACGTTCACCAGCTCGTCGCGCAGCACGTCCTTGCCCGACTCCACTTCGGCGTCCGTGACGCCGACCTTCTCGACGACGCGAATCACGGCGGTGCCGGTGGGGGTGGTGATGGCGTCGCTCACGCCGCCTTGCGGCAACGCGAAGGCGGCGGCATCCACGGCTTCGCTGATGCCCAGGTCGGGAATGGCCGTGCCACGGGCCACCAGTTCGGTGGTCTTGACTTCGAGGCCGGCGCGCTTGACCGCGGCGGCGAAGTCTTTCGCGTTCTTCAGGTCGGTGGCGATCGCGGTGGCGCGCTGCTTCGCCATTTCGGCGGCCTTCTCCTGGCGCACGTCATCGGCCACCTTGGCCTTGACCTCGGCGAGCTGCGGCACGTACGAATCCTGGCGGCCGGTGACGGTGGCAAACACCCACCCGGTGGCGACGCGCATCGCCGGGGTGACTTCGCCTTCCTTCATGCCGAACACGCGGCCCGAGAGTTCAGGCTGCGCGCCGACACCCTGGATGGGCTCGTCCGATGCGATCAGGCCGGTCTCGACGACCGCGAGGTTGCGCTCCTTGGCGACCTTGTCGAGGTCGGCGGGCGTCTTGGTGGTGGCTTCAAGCGACTTGGCAATCCGCTCGGCTTCGGCCTGCGCCTTCTGCCACTTGAGCTGATCCTCGAGTTCCGCGTGGACCTCGGCGATCGGCCGGGTCTGGTCCGGCTGGTTGTCCACCACCTTGATGATGTGGAAGCCGAACGCCGTCTTCACCAGGTTGCTGATCTCGCCGGCCTTCATGCCGAACGCGGCCTGCTCGAATTCCGCGACCATGCGGCCGCGCCCGAAGTAGTCGAGGTCGCCGCCGTTCTGGTTGTTGCTGTCGTCCTCGGAGTACTGCTTGGCCAGGGCCGCGAAGTCGGCGTTGGGCGCCTTGGCTTTCTTGAGTACGTCTTCCGCCAGCGCTTGCACCACCTTCTCGTCCTTGCCTTCGAGCTTGAACAGGATGTGGCTGGCGCGCAGCTGCGCCGGGGTCTGGTACTGCGAGAGGTTCTGCTGGTAGAACGCCGCGATCTCGGTCTCGGGTACCGTGATCGTGCCGCGCACCTGTTCGACGTTGACCTGCGCGTACTTGATCTTGCGCTTCTCGCCGATGCGGTACTTGTCCTTGGCCTTCTCGAAGAACGGTACGAGTTCGGCGTCGGTGACCGTCACCTGGCTCTTGAAGGCTTCGGCGGTGATGGGGACAACCTCCAGCTTGATCTTCTCGTTGCGCTTCTTGAATTCAGCGACGACGTCGGCGTCATTGACGGACATCCACCCGGTGAGCGCGGTGCGCAACTTTTCGATCATCAGGGCGCGGCGCAGGCTGTTCTCGAACTCGGTCGTCGAGAGCGGCGGGTTCTGGACCTGCAGGATCTGCCGGTAGCGCTGCTCGCCGACAAACGTGCCATTCTCCTGGAAGCCGGGGAGCGCGAGAATGCGCTCGCGAATCTCGACATCGCTGACCGTGATGCCCTGCTTGCGCGACTCGGCGACCATGGACTCTTCGTCGATCAGCTGCTGCAGGATCTGGCGATCGATTCCGAGCTGCTTGAGCAGCTGGTCGTTCATCTGTCCGCCATAGGCGTTGCGATAGGCCTGCACCTGCGCGTTGTAGCGCCGGGTGAAGGTGCCCACGGTAATGGGCTCGCCTTCGACATCGGCGATCGTCTCGTTAGGTGAAGCCCCGGTCGTGGTGGTCAGGAAATCGGGGATGTAGAAGACCACGAAGGTCAGGACGACCAACGCGAGGCTCCATTTGAGCCAACCCTTGTGTCGCCGCATCCGGTCGAGCATCGTCATCGGTCAGAACCCTCTGGGAAACAAGGATCGTAACACGGCGGCCGGTTCCTCCGAACGGTCGTGTTTGAGCCCGTGGGTTTGAAACCCCGGGGATGGAACCCCCCGTGATATATTTTGTCAGTTGAATGACTTACGGCGGTTCTCGCCGTCCGGATCTGGCTGCGCGCCTGCGGCGCGGCCAGCGCGCGCTCAAAAGCCGTCTCGAACGGACTGAGTTCGTTCTGGCCCTGCTTCGCGCCGCACACGACACGCTCGACCCCGAAAGCATCGGCCGGCTCGTGGTGGCCCGTGCGGACGAGTGGTTCAAAGCGTCCGCGTGCGGGGTGTTTGCTGCCGACCTCGACGGACAAGTCGTGGGCCTGTCGTCAAAGGGCATGGGGCCGGCGCTCACGCCCGCGGCGACCGGTGTGGCACGCTGGGTGTTGGCGAACGGACGAGAACTTGCGTCAGCCGACCTGCGCAAGGACGCGAGGGCGCCCGGAGCCGCCGGGGCCGTGCTGGCGTGGCCCTTACGCTGCCGGGCCCAGACGGTCGGGGCCTTGGTGATGGCCGAGCGTCAGGCGGCCACGCAGGCGCCGCACCTCACCCCGGCCGTGGGGCAGTTGCTGGGAGCGATGCTCGAGGGGCCGGCGCAGGCGCTTGATAACGCCTTGCGACTGCAGCGGTCCGAAGCGCTGTCGGTCACCGACGACCTGACGCAGCTCTACAACTCGCGGTACTTCAACCAGGTGCTGCGGAGCGAAGCCAAGCGCGCGTTGCGTTCGGGGCGGCCGCTGTCGCTGCTGTTCCTGGATTTGGACGGATTCAAGGGCGTTAATGACAATCACGGTCACCAGGCCGGAAGCCGGGCGCTGGTGGAAGCCGCCGCCGTCATTCGGCGGTGCGCCCGTGAGACGGACATGGTGGCGCGCTTCGGGGGCGACGAATTTGCCATCATCCTGCCCGACACCGGGTCGGAGGGTGCGGCGGCGGTTGGCGACCGTGTTCGGGAACGACTCGCGGCTCATCCCTTCCTCGCGGGGAGTGGGCTGAGTGTGCGACTGACCGCATCGGTTGGGGTGGCGACGCTGCCCGATGTTGCGGCTTCGGCTGAAGAGTTGGTGCGTGCGGCCGATATGGCGATGTACCGGGTAAAAGATTCGGGTAAAAACGGGGTTCGCATCGCCCAAGCCGAGTAGGCCACTGGCGCTGCACGGTTCTGCACACTGTATTTAGTAAAAAATATGGGTCTTGGTTCGTTTCTCTCGTTTCTCTCCACTGACTTGGCCATCGATCTGGGCACGGCCAATACCTGCGTGTTCGCCAAGGGCCGCGGCATCGTCGTGAACGAGCCCTCCATGGTGGCCGTCAACAAGGTCACCGGGCGCGTCGAAGCGGTGGGTACCGGTGCCAAGGAAATGCTCGGGCGCACGCCGGGCAACATCGTCGCCATCAAGCCCATGAAGGACGGCGTGATCGCCGACTTCGACGTCACCGAGAAGATGCTGACGTACTTCATCAAGAAGGCGCACAACGGCAACGTGTGGGTACGGCCGCGCATTATCATCGGCGTGCCGTCGGAAATTACGCAGGTCGAAAAGCGCGCCGTGAAAGATTCGGCGTATCGCGCCAAGGCCAGCGAAGTCCACCTGATTGAAGAGGCAATGGCCGCTGCGATTGGCGCTGGCATGCCGATTACCGAGCCGGCCGGCAACATGATTGTCGACATTGGCGGCGGCACTACCGACATCGCGGTGATCTCGCTTGCCGGCATTGTCTACAGCAAGGCCGTGCGCGTGGCCGGTAACGAGATGGATGAGGCGATCATCCAGTACATCAAGAAGACCTATAACCTGCTGATCGGCGAACGCACGTCGGAGCAGATCAAGATGGTGCTGGGCTCCGCGTATCCGCTCGAGGAGCGGATGACCATGGAGATCAAGGGCCGGCACCTGATCGAGGGCGTGCCGAAGACGATCACCATCACCGACGAGGAAATTCGCGAGGCGCTCGCCGAAACGGTCAATGTGATCGTGGATGCCGTGCGCATCGCCCTCGAGCGCACGCCGCCCGAGCTGTCGGCTGACATTGTCGACCGTGGCATTGTCATCACCGGGGGCGGTTCGTTGCTGAAGAACCTCGACAAGCGGCTGCGCGAAGAGACCGGCTTGCCGGTATCGAGCGCGGAGGACCCGTTGTCGTCGGTGGTGCTCGGCGCCGGCAAGATGCTGGACGATTTTGACCTGCTCCGCAAGATTGCGATCGACTAAGGCGGCTCGCGCGCCATGGCCCTCGCCGATATCCGACAACGTCCCGGCGTCCTGCTCGGCGCGGCCATCCTGCTGCACGTCGTCCTGATTTCCGCGCAGGTCAACACCGTGTCCGGCTTGCCGGTTCTGCAGGTGGTGACCTTCGGCTCGTTTGCCGAAGTGCAGCGCGGGACCATGGCGATTGTCGACGGCGTGCGGAATGTCTGGTCGGGCTACATCTCCCTGCGCCAGGTGCACGTCGAAAACGATGCGCTGAAGCTCGAACTGCAGACGCTGCATGTGCGGCTGCAACAAGAGCATGCGGAAGCGCAGCGCACCGACAACTTGCGCCAGTTGCTGGAACTGCGTGAGCGTTCCCATCTCGAGACCACCGCGGCCGACGTGATTGCGGCGGCCGCCTCACCGGAATTCCGCACCGTCACCATCGACAAGGGGACCAACGACGGGCTCGCTGCCGACATGGCCGTGATCTCGCCGGCAGGTGTGGTCGGCCGCGTGGTCCTGCCCGCCGGGCGTGCCTCGAAGGTGCAATTACTGATTGACCGCAACGCCGCCGCCGGCGCCCTGATCGAGCGCACGCGCGTTCAGGGCGTGGTCGAAGGGTTTGGCGACGGTTCGCTCCGCATGGAGTACGTGCCGGGCAGTTCCGACGTCAAGCCCGGCGACCTGGTGGTGACCTCAGGCATCGACGGCATCTACCCCAAGGGCTTCGTAATCGGGACCATCGAGCAAGTGAGTCCCGGCAGCGGGGGCTACCACCAGATCACCGTCCGGCCGGCGGTCAACTTTACGCGACTTGAAGAAGTGCTGGTCGTCCGCACGCCGGCCGCAGCGCACGCATCGCCTGAGGGTGACCAGTGAGGATCATCGGGGCTGGCGCGGCCATCCTGGTGGCACTGGTCCTGCAAACCACGTTGGCTGGGTTGGTGATTCGCGGCACCGCCGCCCTCGACCTGGTGCTGATCGTGGTGGTCTACATCGCCCTGAAGGCGGGGCCGGTGCCCGGCGTGGTGGCGGGCACGGTCGCCGGGCTGATTCAGGACGCGCTCTCAAACCCCATCCTTGGAATTGGCGGCCTGGCCAAGACGATTGTGGGCTTCCTGGCCGGCGTGCTGGGGACCCAGTTCATTCTGACCGGACCGCTCCCGCGCCTGGTGATGCTGGTGATGGCCACCGTGCTGCACGCGGCCATCTTCATGGGGCTCTACGTCTTGTTGGACCTGCGCCAGTTCCCGAACCCGGTTCCATCGGTGATCGGACAGGCCCTGGGAAACGGCTTTGTCGGGGTGGTGACGTTCCAGCTGATCGAGTGGTTACCGGGCTTCGTAGACCGGCGTCGCGCCGGACGGTCTTTGCGGCGATAATTAACCGTGACCCTTGAACTTCGACGCTGAACTCTGAACTGCTAAATGGCCATTGCTGAAGACCGCCGCCGCCACACCACCCGGCTCACCGTGCTGCGGGTGTCGATTGCGGCTGCCTTCGGCCTGCTGGCCTGCGGCTTCTGGTTCTTCCAGGTGGTGCAGCACGCCAAGTTCAAGGAGATGGCGGAGAACAACCACCAGCGGACGCTGACGTTGCGCGCCCCGCGCGGCATCATCTTCGATCGCACGGGCCGGTTGCTGGTGGAAAACCGCAACTCCTTCAATATCTCGATCGTTCGCGAACACACCAAGGACATCGACCACACCATTCGCGTCCTGGCCTCGGTGACCGGCGTCAACGAGAAGGGGGTGCGCGAAATCGTGGAACGGCAGCGCCGCGAGCCGAGCTATCGCCCGATCGTCATCATCCAGGACGCCACGCTCGCACAAGTTGCCGCCGTGACCGCGCGCCGGCTGGATTTCGAACTGCCGGACGTGCTCGTCCAGGAAGTGCCGACCCGCGAGTATCCGGATCAGTCGATGGCGGCGCACCTGATTGGCTACGTCGGTGAAGCCAGCGAAGACCAGATGTCTGCCGACCACCTGGCGAGCGGTGCAATTGTCGGACAGTTCGGGATTGAGCGGGTCTACAACAAGTTGCTGATGGGCGAGGACGGCGCGCGCCGCGTGGTCGTCAACAGCGTGGGCCGGGAGATTCGGACGCTTGAGGAAGTGCCGCCCGTGCAGGGGCAGCGCGTGCAAGTGGCGATCAGCTCCGCCATGCAGAAGGCGGCCGAAGACGCGTTCCGCGCCTACGGCTACTGGGGGTCGGCGGTGGTGCTTGAGCCGAAGACCGGCGACGTGCTGACGCTGACCAGCCTGCCGGCCTTTGACCCGAATGATTTCGCCACCGGCATTGATCGCGCGACGTGGAATCAGCTCAATACCGACAAGTTGCGGCCGCTGCAGAACCGCGCGATCCAGGGGCGCTATTCGCCGGGCTCGACCTTCAAGGTGCTGCTGGCCACCGCCGCGCTCGAAGAAGGATTGATCACGCCGGAGCGGCAAATTTTTTGCGCGGGTGGCGGCACGTTCTACGGCCGCTTCTTCCAATGCCTTGGCAAGCACGGCTGGGTCGACATGCGCCACGCCATCGAGAAGTCCTGCAACACCTATTTCTACACGGTGGGCGACATGCTCGGCATCGATCGCATCCACAAGTGGGGCGAGAAGCTCGGCCTCGCCGGCAAGAGCGGGATTGACCTGCCGAATGAAGTCGAAAGCATCGTCCCGTCGCAGGAGTGGAAGCGCAAGCGCTTCAATGAAAAGTGGTACGCCGGCGACACCATTTCGGTCGCGATTGGCCAGGGGATGGTTGACGTGACCCCGATGGCCCTTGCGGTGATGATGGCGACAGTCGCCAACGGTGGCACGCGCGTGGTACCCCGACTGGTGAAGGCGTACGACGAGGGCCATGGCTGGCAGCCCGTGCCCGGGCCGGTGAGCCCCTACCCGCCCTTCCTCCTGAAGCCGGAAACGCTCTCCGCGGTGCGCGACGGGCTGTGGATGGTGGTGAATGGCGCCGGCACCGGGCGCCGCGCCATGGTGGCCGGCCGTGAGGTGGCGGGCAAGACCGGAACGGCGCAGGTAATTTCACTGCAGGGCAGGGACCGCGCCCGCGGCAAGACCGACCAGGACCTGCGCGACCACGGCTGGTTTGTGTTCATGGCGCCGAAGGACAATCCCGAGATCGCCGGCGTCGTCTTCGCGGAGCACGGCGAGCACGGTTCCGCCAGTGCCAGTGTGGCCCGGCACATCATCGAGACCTACTTCGCGCAGCGCGATGGCCTGCCCTTGCCGGCGGCGCCAGTACCGCCGCCGCCGGCAACTCCCGCGCCTGGCCGCGTCGCCGCGGCCGTGGGTCCGGCCGGAGGGACGCACTAGTGTTTGAGCGCCGGCTTTATCACCACATCGACTGGGCGCTGATCGTTGCCGTGGGCGCGATTTGCGCGATGGGCCTGGCGATGATCTACAGCACCACGGGTGGGGCCAGCTCCGTCTACTGGACGCAGGTCTACGCGCTCGGCCTGGGCGCCATGGCGCTGGTCCTGTGCCTGACGTTCGACTACCGCTCGCTGGTCGACAAGTCGCACTTCTTCTACCTGGCCATGGTCATCGCCCTGGTCGGTGTGCTGTTCTTCGGCGCCGTGCGCGGCGGGTCACGGCGGTGGATCGACCTCGGCACCTTCAACCTGCAGCCCTCGGAATTCGCGAAGGCCACGCTGGCCCTGATGCTCGCCAAGGTGCTCGGTGAAGAACGCCGCTCGGCGCTCACCAATACCGCCCTCGCGCTCGCCGTCGTGCTGACCCTCGTGCCGTTTCTCGCCATTGCACGACAGCCCGACCTGGGCACCGCGGTCACGCTGTTGCCGATCTTGCTGGTGGTGGCCTTTGTCGCCGGCATGCCGATGCGATACGTCTACACGATGGTAATCCTGGCCGTGCTGGCGGCCCCCATCGCCTATAAGTTCGGGTTACAGGACTACCAGCGAGAACGTATTTCGACCTTCCTCGATCCGGCGCAGGACCCCCGGGGTGCCGGCTACCAGCAGATTCAGGCCCGCATCACCGTCGGCTCCGGCGGGGTGTGGGGCAAAGGCTATATGGAAGGGACGCAGGGACAGCTGCGGTTTCTTCCCGTCGCGCACAACGACTTCATCTTCTCGGTGCTCGCCGAGGAGCAGGGGTTGGTCGGGGTGCTCGTCGCACTCGGGTTGTACCTGTTCGTGATTATGCGCGCGCTCGATGCGGCCCGGCTGGCCAAGGACCGACTCGGCGCCTATCTTGTCCTGGGCGTACTTTCCTCGTTTACGTTCCAGGTTGTCTACAACATCACCATGTCGGCGGGTCTGGCGCCGGTCAAGGGGCTCACGCTGCCGCTCATGAGTTACGGCGGCTCCTCCATGATCGCGACGCTAGCCGGGTTCGGGCTGATCCTCAACGTGAGGATGCGCCGGTTTACGAACTGATGCCGACACTTTCCTCCAGAGAGTTCCATGAACAAGGAAATGATCATCGCCTCGAATGGCCACGAAACACGTGTCGCC
>CAMBHC010000015.1 GCA_945866285.1 Candidatus Sulfopaludibacter sp. SbA3
GGCCGGTGCCGTTGTCGAGATTGAAGTACGACTGCACGTTCGCGTGCTCCGACTTCGGCGCCTTGGTCTTGGCGTCGTAGAAGTGCCGCGCGACGTACTCGCGTGATCCCAGCAGGCCCTGCTCTTCAGCAGCCCACAGCGCCACCCGACTGGTCCGCCGCGGCTTCAGGCCCAGCGACTGGATCACGCGCACCGCTTCGATCATCGCCGCCGATCCCGTGGTGTTGTCGGTGGCACCGGTCGCGTAGGGATAGGTATCGAAGTGCGCACCCATGATCACGACCTCCTTCGCGAGGTCCGTGCCGGGAATCTCCGCGATGATGTTGAACGCGTTGCCCGCCGCATCGGTTTCGGGATGGAACTTCGTCTGGATGTTGACGTCCATGCGCACCGCCTGACCGCGCGCGAGCAGGCGGACAATACGGTTGTAGTGTTCGACGGCAATGGTGGCCGAGGGCACCTGCGCAGGCGCCTTCGGATCGCGGCTGCCACCGTTGCCGGGGAAGATCGTGCCGCCGTCAAGCACCTGCGTCCGCCACGACAGGTTGCTGCCGCCGGCCGGCGAGTCGCTGTCGGAACCGCGATCGAGATACACGGCCGCGCCTTCAGCCGAGAGAAAGCGCTGCAACGCCGCCGGCGTCAAGGGCACCGGTACCCCGGCTGCCGGCGCCGCGGGCCGGGCCGACGCCGCCGGTGTTGGCGCCGGTTCCTTCATGGCCTCGGCCCAGTCGGCGTCGTTCATGCGCAGCACCACGCGCCCGTCAAGCGGCCGCACGGCGCGCACGCCCTGGCTGACGACGATCTTGCCCTGCAACTGACCCTTGTACTTGGCGAGGTCGCCTTCAGTGGTCGCCTGCAGGTGTACGACCTCAGCGGCCACGGGCCCGTTGGTTGATGGTGAGTACCAGCGAGGCTGGCCGACCAGCGCGGCCGTCTGTGGCGCGGTCATGTGCACCGAGAAGCGCTCGATCGTCCATCCCTGGCCAAACGGGAAACGCTCGATGTGGATATTCTGCAGTCCCCACTCGGCGAACTTCTTCATCACCCAATCAGCGCCGGCTTGATACGACGGCGTGCCGGTGGCGCGAGGTCCGTAGACCTCGGAGAGCCACCAGTGGGTCTCCATGGCTTGCGAGCGCGTGATGGCCTCGCCGCGGATGCGGCTGACGGTGGCCGCGTCAACCGCCGGCCCGCCCTGAGCTGGTCGAAGGGCCGGGGCCTGGGCGCCGAGCGAGACCGTGATCGCGAGCAGGGCAAGCAGGGATGAGATCGCGCGTTTCATGTGAGTCCTCAGCCGAGAATTCTAGTCCCAAAGGTTCGGTCTGATACAGTTTCACGAACCGGTAAAGGACCTATGTTGAGCATCGAATTGACTGACTTCGGCGTCCTGCGCAACCAGCACTTCCCGACCGACGCCATGGTTGAGGCAATGCGCCAGGGGCTTTCGGCCATGATGCAGCGCCGCGGATCAACACAGAAGGTGCTGAATCAGACGCTGGCGCGCCACTTGCGGTGCGAGCCCGAGCACGTGCAGGTGCTTCACGGCGCCTCGCAGGTCTACCCGATCCTGAAACGATTAGTGGGCAGCCGGCCGGTGTTGCGGCCGGACCCGGCGCCGGACGCCTACGAGCGGATGTTCCCGCAGGCCAGGACGTATCCCGATTCAGTGGGCGTTGACCTCGCGGCTTTCGATGCGGCCATTCCCGGCGATGGTGTGGTGCTGATCGTGTCGCCAAACAGTGTCACGGGCACGGTGGTGCCGACCGAATGGGTCGACGCCTGTGTTCGCCGGCACCCGCACACCCTGTTCGTCGTGGACGAGTCGGCCATCGATTACTGTGACGAGACGCCGCTGGTCGAACGACTGGAGGCGGACCCCGTCTCGAACGTCGTCGTCATCAAGAGCCTGGGCAATTCGCTCGGTGTGCCCGGGCTGCGCCTGGGCCTCGTCTACTGCGCGAACCCCGAGGTGATTCGGGTGCTGGACGACGAGTTGCCGATCTGCAACCTGCGCGGACCGGCGGAGTTCTACCTCGAGCTGATGTTGAAGCACCGGCCCGAGTTCGAGCACTCGCTGACCGAGACCAAGGCCGATCGGGCCGCCTTTGCGGTGCTGCTCGGCCACGTGCCGGTCGTGGCCCGGGTCCATTCAGGCGGCGGGAATTTCCTGCTGGCGACCCTCCGGGGCACAGACGCCACCATGGCGGGCGCCATCAGGACCGAGTTGCTGGCGCAGCACAATATTGACGTCAAGGACGTGTCAGGCCGCCTGCGTCCCCGGCTGCCGCGGCTGCGCGTGGCCGTGCGGCTGCCCGATGACAACGCGCGGTTCTGTCGCGCGTTGGACAGCGTCACGATCGCTGTCCCATCATGACCAGATGTCGGCCCGTCACCAGGCGGGTCTAAAGACCCGCCTGGTGACCGGCTCGTCGTTACTTCAGCGGGATGAACGCGAGCCCGTTGTTGGCGTTCATCGGAATCACCAACTGGTTGGCGCCAGAGTCGTAGCACATCGATGCCGGGTTGGGGATGTTCTGCGCGATCAACTCGGCCGGCTGGCCCGGACGAATTCGCGACACACCGCCGTTCTGGACGCTGCTGACGTACTTCGTGCCGTCGGCCATGATCACCAGCCCGTCGTTGCCACCCTGCACCGCCTTTTCGGTCTTCAGGACCTTGCCGTCCGGCGAGAACGTGACTACGTCAGGGTTGCCGATGTTGACGACGACGATGTTGCCCTGTGGGTCGATGGCCACACCGTTCGGCGCCACCAGGGGGACGTTCTGGAAGAAGATCGACGCCGCGCCGTCTGGCGTAATCTTCCACACCTGCGCGCCCTCGCCCATGGCGGTCACCGTGCCGTAGATGTTGCCGGCTTTGTCAATCGCCACGTCGTTGAAGCCGGTCGACTTCTCGACGCGGAATTCCTTGCCGGGCAGGCCGGTGGCCATGTTAAACGTGCGAACTACGGACACCAGCGGATCCGTTGGGGTCGTGCCGCCGTCGCGATCCGCCAGGTACAGAATGCCGTTGACGATGTCGCTACCCAGTGGTTCGTTCAAGACCAGCGGCGGCGTGCTGTTGCTGCGCTGCGCACCGGGCGTCTGAATGCCGACCCAGCGGGCGGTGTGCACCGACCCATCGTGGTTGATGAATGAGATCCAGGCGTTGTTGGTCTGCACGTTCTGGCCGACGCCGCGATTCGGCACCACGATCACGCCACGGACCGGATCGTAGGAACAGCTCTCGGCGGAATAGATCGCACCGTAGACCTTGACGTTCGACGACATGGGCGTGAACTTGCCATCGGGCGCCGGGTTGATCGGCAGGCCCAGGGGATTGCCGACAAAATACGGCTGGGGCGCGGCCGGCGTCGCCGGCTGCGGCGCTTGCGCGGCAACGGCCGACGCCGAGGTCAAAAATGCCGCGGCCAGGGTCAGGTTCTTCCAGGTAAATGTCATGCCGAAAGTCTACTTCAGCGAATCGTGCGCCGTTGCACGTCGAGGTCCGTGCCGACCCGAAGGCGCTCGAGGTAGCCGTCGTACGAGTACCAACGGTCGCGTTTCTTGCCGGTGGTCTCGACCAGCACGCCGGCCGCCGTCAGGGTGTCGATGGCACGGCCGGCCGTGGGCTTGCTGGTCTCGAGCAGCTTCACGACCGACGCGGCGCTCACCAGAGGGTGCCGCGGGAGCAACTCGAAGAGGCGAATCGCGGCGACCGAGGTGGTGCCTTGCGACAGCACGCGCGTGCGGTCGGCCGTGACCAGGGCGAAGAGGTCCTGCGCGGAGGCCACGCCTTCGTCGGCGATGGTTGCGACGCCATCGAGGAAGAAATCCGTCCAGCCCTCCCAGTCACCGTCCACACGCACGGCGCTCAAGCGGCGGTAGTACTCGTCGCGATGCCGCTTGAAGTAGAGGCTCAGGTAAAGCAGCGGCTTCGACAACAGCTGCCAATGTTCCAGGAGCAACGTGACCAGCAACCGCCCGATACGGCCGTTGCCATCCAGGTAGGGGTGGATGGATTCGAACTGAACGTGCAAGAGTCCGGCGCGCACGAGGGGCGGCAGGGTGGGGTCGTCGGCGTTCAGGTACTGCTCGAAACTCGACAGCACATCACCGAGCAGGTGCGGCGGCGGCGGGACATAGAGCGCGTTGCCCGGTCGCGTCCCGCCGACCCAGTTCTGGCTGCGTCGAATCTCGCCCGGCCGCTTGTCGGCGCCGCGCACGCCGCGCATGAGACGTTGATGGGTGTCGCTGAGCAGCCGCATCGAGAGCGGCAGACCCTGTGGATCGCGGAGCTGGCCGCGCGCATAGGTAAGCGCCTCAAGGTAATTGCAAACCTCCTCGACGTCGGCGGTCGGTGTCCTCGACGCCATCGTCGGTGCCGCAGCCTCTTCAGCCTCAAACGTGAGGAGGTCGACCAGCGTTGCTTGCGTGCCTTCGATCTGCGACGACAGTACGGCTTCCTTGCGGACGAACGCGTAGATGAGCCACTCGAGCGACGGTACCATCTCTCCGGCGAGCTCGAGCCGCGCCAACGCCTGCTCGCCGGCTCGGAGGCGATCGACCCGCGCGGCATCGAGCATCAACCCTGGGTCCGCTGGAGGCAGCGGGAAAGGCACAAAGGAGGCGACCTCCTCACCGCCAGTAGTTGTCCGTTCGTAGCGGCCTGTAACTCGGGTGGTCATTGGTTCTGATAATTAGGAATGTTTTCGTTCCTGTCCGGTATCTTAAAACACGGTATCGTTACTTATTCGTCTACTGGAAACGTATTCTTTACTAGCATACTGCGCTAGTCAAGCAGGTATCCTTGGAACACCTCATGCCCAATGCGAACGATTCCGCTGCCTTCGTTGCCCTGGCCAGTGTCACCACGGCCACGCTCACCACGATCCTGCTGAAAAAGGGCCTGCGCAACGTGTGGATCCGCGGCGCGTTCCCTCTCACCAGCGACCAACCGCGCATTGTCGGGAGGGCGTTCACCGTTCGCTTCATTCCCGCCCGCGAAGACCTGGCCACGCCGGCCTCCTGGAGCTCGCCGAAGTCCACCCGTGCCGCGATCGAACTGATGCCGGCTGGCTGCATCGCGGTGATCGACGCCAACGGCGTCACGGACGCCGGCTTCTGGGGCGACATCCTGTGCGCGCGCATGGCTGTGCGAGGCGTCGCCGGGTTGGTCAGCGACGGCGCAGTACGCGATCTCGCGGGTGTTCTGTCGACCGGGTTGCCGGTGTGGGCCAGCGGCACGGCGGCGCCACCATCGGTGGCCGGCCTGACGTTCGTCGATTGGCAGCAGCCGGTCGGCTGCGGCGGCGTGGCGGTGTTCCCGGACGATGTGATCGTGGCCGATGGGGATGGCGCTGTCGGTCGAGCAGGAGCGCCTCGAGGGCTGGATCATGGAAGAGGTCAAGGGCGGCGCCGCGCTGCCCGGCTTGTATCCGGCAAACGCCGACACCCAGGCGCGATACGAGGCCTCGAAACTGAAGTAAGATGCGCCGATCAACTTCCGTCAGGAGCACACCGTGATGACCAGCCGATCGTTTGTGACCTCAGCAATCGCCGTTCTCGGGTTCGCCACGCTGCTCTCCGCGGATACTCCCTGGAAGTGGTCCGGCAGCCACGGCGACAAGGCGGTTGAGCTGCTGATCCTGGGTGACATCCAGATCCATTCCCGGCGAGCCGACCCGACGACGGCGTTCAACCGGATGCGTGAGACGCTCAAGGCGGCGGACCTGGTTTACGCCAACCTCGAAGGACTGCTGGTCAAGTCCGTCGGCACCACCATCGACATTCCCGACAAGCCCGAGTGGACGCATCCGGGTCCTGACGGCGTGAAGGCGCTCAAGGCCGCCAACGTCGCCGTGGTTGGTGTTGCCAACAACGTCGCCTCCGGCCGCGCGAACATCCTGAAGAGTCTTGGCGTGCTCGATGCCAACGGCATCCTCCACGCCGGCGCCGGCAAGAACATCGATGAGGCTCACAAGCCAGCGATCGTCGTTCGCAAGGGTGTCCGCATCGGGTTCCTGCAGTACACCGCGCGGTGGTATCAGGACAAGGACATGATCGCGACCGCGACCGAGGCCGGCGTGGCCCGGATCAAGTCGCTCGATGGCCTCACCATCGATTCAGGTGATCTCGAACGGCTCCGCAGCGACGTGAAGAAACTGCGGCCACAGGTTGACATCGTGGTCGTGTCACATCACAACCGCGACGGCTCAACACCGGTCCAGTTCGGCGACGTCAAGGGCGCCAGTGCCGGCCGCGACCGCACGAAGACCGAGGCGTATCAGAAACAGTTTGCGCACGTGGCGCTCGATGCCGGTGCCGACATGGTCTTTGGCCACGGCACGCACACCGTCCAGGGCGTGGAGCTGTACGCCGGCAAGCCAATCCTGTATGCGATCGGTCACTCGAATTTCGACCAGCCCGGTTACGAGAAGTCGATCGACGGTCTGGTCGCCCGCGTCGTCATTCAGGGCAAGAGCATTGTCCGCGTGTCGTTCGTGCCGGTGTCGCGCGATGCCAACAACGACATCTTCATGCTCGATCCCAGCGAGGGCGAAGGTGCGAAGCTGCTGCAGGCCGTGAAGGATCGGTCGGCAACGCCGCCAGCCCTGCGCATCGACGGATACGAGGTGGTCCTGATGGACAAGGCCGCGCCGACGTCACACATCCAATAGCACCGCGGTTCTTTGCCGTAAGCGTTCTCGCCAGCGGAAACGACCCATCTTCGAGGCGTCGATGCAGCGCCACGGTGTTGCGATCGGGATCAACGATCCAGTATTCACGCACGCCTTCGCGATCGAAGAGCTGCTTCAAGCAGCGGCGCCTAACCAGCCGCTGCCGCCGGCGGCGCGCGTGGCATCGTGCGAACGATGTCGTGAGCCAAAGCGCCGCGGCTGAAGCAGACTGTTAGCTGGTACTGGGATTGATGGCGAACAAGGGCATGCTACAGACACGTTTGTGCCGCGAACTGGGGATCGCTTATCCAATTTTCTCCGCACCACTTGGCGGGGGTAATGCCGGCCCTGAGCTGGCCGCATCCGTGTCCGAGGCCGGAGGGCTCGGGTTCCTGGGCATGGGCGGGCTCCCCTGGCAAGCCATCCGCGAGCAGATCCGCGAGACGCGCAGGCGGACGTCGAAGCCATTCGGGGTCGGGTTGCTCATTCCGCGCCTATCGGGCGGCGAGGTAGAGGCTTGTGTCGAGGAGCGAGTGCCGGTCCTCCTTCTCTTCTGGGGTGACGTGACACCTTACGTCGAGAAGGCGAAGCAAGCGGGCATCCGCGTGTTTGCCCAAGTGGGCTCGGTTGCCGAGGCGAAGGCCGCCGCGGCCGCGGGCGTGGACGCCATCGTTGCGCAAGGGTTCGAGGCCGGCGGCCACGTGCGCGGGACCACATCGCTTGCGGCGCTCGTGCCGGCAGTGTGTGAAGCAGTGGCGCCGCTGCCCGTCGTTGCGGCCGGCGGCCTCGCCACCGGTCGCGGGCTGGTGGCGGCACTCGGCCTTGGCGCAGAGGCCGTGTTGATGGGCACTCGCTTTGTTGCCAGTGAGGAGTCGCGCGCCTGTCCAGGATACAAGCAGCGCATCGTCCGCGCGTGCGCCGAGGACACGGTGTACACAGCGCTGTTCGACATCGGCTGGCCCGACGCAGCCCATCGAGTCCTTCGCAACAAGGCGGTGGATGAGTGGGAGAGGGCCGGGCGTCCGCGTAGCGGTCAACGCCCCGGGGAGGGCACGACCGTTGGGCGGATGCCGATTGGCGGTGCGAGTGCTGACATTCCTCGTTACTCTGCCCGCACACCGATGATTGGTTTCGAGGGCGACCTGGAATACGCGGCGCTGTACGCTGGCGAGTCGTGCGGCCTGGTCAATGACATAAAGCCCGCGGCCGCGATCGTCCGCGACGTTGTGGCTGAGGCCGAAGCGGTCCTCAGCGGACTACGAGCCTGATTCCCGAGCGACTTGGCCGATCGGTCGGGTGGAGCCGCAGAAGCCCAAGACTGCAGGTTGCCCGCTAACACGCGCCCTGGCCTACCGCAAGCGGCCGATCATGACCTCGGTGGACTTGATGATCGCCACGGCCTCGTCGCCCTTCTTCAGCTTCAACTCGTTCACCGCATCGCGCGTGATCACCGCGGTGAGCACCTGGTCGCCAATCCGCAGCCGCACCTGCGACAGCAGTCCCTCGCTGCGGACTTCGTGAACGATGCCGCGCAGCTGGTTGCGGCCGCTGAGCGCGACGAGAACACCTCGCGCCGCGCGGGGCGCCTTGGCGGCCGCCATCCTCTTGCCGCCAGCCTTGCCAGCAGCCTTACCATCGGCGGCCATCTGCAGCCGCAGGATCTCCGACTCTGCGATCCGGTGATGCCCCCCGTTGGTGCGCGTGGTGCGGACGGAGCCGTCGTAGATCCATTGCTTCAGCGTGGAATAGGCCACACCCAACTGATCGGCGGCGGCGCGGACCGTGAGCAGCGTGCTCATTTCACGTCCCGCCGTTGGGTCGCCACGAGGGGCTTCACAATCCTGCTCGTCATTGCTGAATCACCTCAAATCGCTGATAAAAGCGACCTGAATCATACTAAATTACTTACCTGATGACCACGTCCAGTCCGGCCACCAAGATCGTGAACTGGCTCGCCGCCGGCCTAGCCAGCCTGGCCCTGAGCGCGCCGCCCGTCGCGGCGCAGCCCCCCGGACTGGTGGTCTCGGTCGCCGCGAGCATGCACGCCGCGCTCGAAGAGATCGCCGTCCTGTATCGTGCGGCAACCGGCGTGACGGTCGCCCTCAACACGGGCAGTTCCAACACCCTGGCCAGGCAGATTGTCGAAGGCGCCCGCGCGGCGGTGTTCCTGAGCGCTGATGAACTGCAGATGGATATGGTTGAACAAGCGGGCCGCCTGGTGGCCGGCACGCGCACGCGCCTGCTGACCAACCAGTTGGCGATCGTGGCGCCGTCCGATGCGCCGGCCACGTTCAGCCTCGCGGCCCTGCTCGAGGGTCGCGTGACGCGCCTGGCCATGGGCGAGACCGCCAGCGTGCCTGCCGGCGTATACGGCCGCCGCTGGCTTGAACACGAAGGCGCGTGGTCGCGCCTGCAGCCGAAGATGATTCCGTTCCCGACCGTGCGCGCGGTGTTGTCGGCGGTTGAAGCCGGCCGCGTCGATGCCGGCATTGTCTACGTCACCGACGCGCGCGACTCATCGGCCCGCATCGTCGCCACGCTGTCGGCGAAGGAGCATGCCTACCTGAACATCGTGCAACCGGCCGCGGTGATTGCGGGACCGGCGGAGGCCGAAGGCCGGCGGTTCCTGCAGTTCCTGCAAGGGCCGGCGGCGCGCGCCGTGTTTGCGCGGCGAGGCTTTGGTCACAGTGAGCGCTGAAACCTGGGCGATCGCACAGTTCACCGTGCTGATGGCGCTCCTGGCCACGGCATTGACCCTGCCGCTGGCGATCGCGGCCGGTTGGGTGCTCGCCCGCCATTCGTTCCCGGGCAAGGCCCTGGTCGAGACCGTGGTGTCGCTGCCGCTCGTACTGCCACCGGTGGCCACCGGGCTGTTGCTGCTGTGGTTGTTCGGACGCCGCAGTCCTGTCGGCCAGGCGCTTGATGCGCTGGGCATCGAGGTCGTGTTCACGTGGAAGGCCGTGGTGATCGCGATGATGGTGGTGAGCTTCCCGCTGGTGGCGCGGAGCGTGCGATCCGGCATCGAGCAGGTGGACCGCCGCTACGAAGATCTGGCCGCCACCCTTGGCGCCACCCCGTTCAGAATTCTGCGCACCATCACGCTGCCACTGGCATCGCGTGGCATTGTCGCGGGCGCCATCCTCGGATTTTCGCGCGCGCTCGGCGAGTTCGGCGCCACCATCATGGTGGCCGGCGCCATTCCCGGGCGTACGCAGACACTGGCAGTCGGCATCTACACGTTCGTCGAGACCGGCCGCGAAGAAGCGGCGTGGGGCTTGTTGCTGCTGTCGGCGCTGCTCGCGTTCGGCGCGATCTACGTGTCGAACCGGCTCGTCGAGGCGCGCGCGTGATTGCCCTGACCATCGACGTGACCTTGCGGCAGCAGGCGTTCGAGCTGCACGTGCGCGAGTCGTCTGCGGTGGAGGTGCTGGGTGTCTTCGGCCCATCAGGCAGCGGCAAGACCTCGCTGCTCGAGGCCATCGCCGGCATTCGCACACCTGACGCCGGTGAAGTGAGGGTCGGCGACCGCGTGCTGTTCTCATCGGCCTCGCGCATCAACCTGCCGGCGCGCGAGCGGCACATTGGTTACGTGCCGCAGGATGCGCTGCTGTTCCCGAACCTCGATGTGGCCGGCAACATCGACTATGGTGTCCGCCACAGCCGGCGCGCCCTGGCGGGTCTGCCGCAGTTGCGGTCCACGCTGATCGACATTCTCGATCTCGGCCCGCTGCTCGCCCGCCGCGTGCAGAAGCTCTCGGGTGGTGAAAAGCAACGCGTGGCGATTGCTCGCGCGCTGATGACCCAGCCGGCGGTGCTGTTGTTGGATGAACCGCTCGCGGGTGTTGATCGCGCCCGGCGCGACCGCATCCTGCCCTACGTCCTGCGCATTCGCCGCGACCTGCACGTGCCCCTGGTCTACGTGACGCACGACGAAGCCGAACTCAATGCCATTGCTGACCGTGTGCTCCATCTCGAGGGGGGACGCGTGGTCGGCTCGGCAGCCGCACCGTAAACGAGCGGCCCTCAGGCGCCGAAACCCGCCGACGCGCCGACCCAGCGCAACCCCTTGTTGTGATCGACGCCCATCATCTGGCCGCGGCCCATGCGAATCAGTGGCAGCACCGCCTGGAAGCGATCATTCGCGCGGATGTACATCACGCGAATCTCCGCCTGCGTCGGTCCTTCCGGCGTGTCGATCACGGGCTCGAACTGGATGCGCTCCTGCAGGATGTAGTGGCTCCGCTGCGCGTCCGGGATGGCGGCAAGCTGCGCGTCGCTCGGCGCGAAGATGATGCCGCCGCCCGCGAACGAGAACAACGGCTTCAGCAGGTAGCGATCGCGATCCGCGGGCAGCCGATCGATCTCATGCAGGAACCGGGTCTCGGGTACCGACCGATGCGTCAGCCAGGGAATGGAGAACTTGCTGATCTGGAAGTACCACGACGGGTGGCCGGCCCACTCCACGTCGAGGTCGTCGCGATAGTCGAACGGCAGCGGCACGTGCTTGCGTTCCAGTTCGTCGGGAATCACGCGGTTGTAGATGCGTGCGATCGGCGTCCGCACGCCGTCGCGCTGGTAGAACAGCCGGCGCCCGTCGCGCTCAATCCCGGCGGTGTCAACCGTGCGAATGCCCCACAGCTGCTCGGTCACCACGAAGTCGGGCCAGGTCTTCTGCCGGCGCGGTTCAATCTCCATCAGCACCACGTGCTTCGGGTCGTGACCGTTCAGCAGCGCCTCGCCAACGAGTTCGTGATACGCCGGCGCCGTGAGGCCACCAAGATACCCGCTGAGCGACGGGTCCAGCGAAAAGGCGGCGCGATACGCCTCGGCGACGGCCAGCTGAAAGCCGTAGAGCGAGGCGAAGGCCTGCAACTCGACCAGCTTCGGCTCGACGGCGCCGGACGCCCCGCGGACCAGTCCGAAGTCAACTTGCAGGAAGGTGGGCAGAGCCTCGGCATTCGGGCCATGGAACCGGTCCGGCACCGCGGCGCGCGCCGCCGCGCGGGCCCTGGGGTTGCTCAGGATTTGCTCCACCAGTTCGAGACCGGTGGCCGACAGCTCGTCCATCAGCGCGCGCGGAAAGAAACAAGGGGTCTCGCTGATGGGGAAGCCGATCGCGGTGCCGGCGCGCGTTTCGAGGCGCGCCATCAGGTCGCGGTACGCGCGCTCCGACCACGACGCGTTGAACGACTGGCGGAGCGATTTGATCATCGGGCGATACTGAAGGGTCAGACCCCTCGGAATATCTTGCTCGGGGTCAGACCCCTAGAGCCCGGCCTGGGTTTCTGAAACCATGTATTCGACTACTTTCTTGAGATCCTGGGTTTCGGCGAACACCTGCAACTGGCGTTCGGCGCCATTGCCGCTCTCAAGCATGGTCTTGATGTACTCGATCTCGGTCCGGCTCCCCAGTTCATCCACCACATCGTCCACGAAGTCGAGGTACTCGAGCATCAGCTCGCGGGCCGGCACTTCGATCTCGCGGCCGAAGTCGATCAGCTTGCCTTCGAGGCCATAGCGGGCGGCGCGCCACTTGTTCTCCATGATCAGCGCGCGGCTGTACATCCGGAAGCCCTGGTTGCGCGAATGCAGCTTGTAGAGCTTTGCCATGGTGGCCTGGATCAGCGCGGCGAGCGCCAGCGTCTCGTCGACACGCATCGGGATGTCGCAAATGCGCACCTCGACGGTCGAGAAGAACGGGTGCGGCCGCACGTCCCACCAGATCTTCTTGGCGTTGTCCATGCTGTTGGTCTTGACCAGCAGGTTGACGAAACTTTCGTAGTCAGCCCAGCTCGTGTAGGTGTCTGGAATGTTGGTGCGCGGGAACTTGTCGAACACCTTGCAGCGGTACGACTTCAGGCCGGTGTTGAGGCCGATCCAGAACGGCGAGTTGGCCGACAGCGCAAGCAGGTGCGGCAGGAAGTAGCGCACCTGGTTCATCAGGTGAATCGCCACTTCGCGGTCTTCGATGCCGATGTGGACGTGCAGGCCGAAGATCAGGTTCGAGCGCGCCACCAGCTGCATGTCCTCGACGACCTGGCGGTAGCGTTCGTCTGGATAAATGTCCTGGGCGCGCCAGTCGGCGAACGGATGCGTCGCGCCCGCGCACAGCAGCAGGCCGTTCTCCTGGGCCAGTGTGACCATGGCGCGGCGCAGGTTCACGATGTCGGCGCGCGCCTCCTGCATGTTGCGGCACACGCCGGTGCCGACCTCGACCACCGACTGGTGCATCTCGGCCTTGATCCGTTCATCGAGCTGGCGCTTGCCCTTGGCGATGATCTCGGCGTTGATATGCGATCGCAGGTCGTAGCTGACCGGATCGATGGTCTGGTATTCCTCTTCAATGCCGATGCTGAATGAGGGCTTCATGTGCTTGGGTGCTCAGGTGCTTGGGTGCTCAGGTGCTGAAGTGCTCAGGTGCTCAGGTGCTCAGGTGCTCGGGTGCTGAAGTGCTCGGGTGCTATCCCCGGAGCAGCGCGTCCCAGCGATAGGTCGCGGGCGGTGCAGGTTCATTTGCCTTCTTCACGGCCAGTTCGGCCACCGCCTTCACAATCCAGTCGAAGTTGACCGGCCCGACCGAATGCAGGTCGGCATCGGGCGCCGGGTTCATGAAGTCGATGGCGTACGGCACGCCGTCTTCGACTGCAAACTCCACGGTGTTGAGGTCGTAACCAAGCGCCTGGCACAGCGTCCGCGCGTCGCGCTCGACCCGCGCCAGCAGCTCTTTCGGATACGCCGGCGGGTTCATCACGTAGCGCTCGTGGAATGGCGCGCGCGGGTCGTAGGGCATGATGTGCACCTGTTCCTGCCCGACCACGTAGCAGCGGAAATATTCCTTGAACTCGACCCCTCGCTGCAGCGTCATGCACAGCGTCTTGGTCTGGTCGTAGGCGGTGAAAAATTCTTCGCGGTTGTTGATCTTGTAGACGTCGCGCCAGCCGCCGCCGTCGAACGGCTTGAGAAAGGCGGGGAAGCCGACGTACGTGAAGATGGCATCCCAATCGAGTGGGTACTTCAAGTTCCGCATCGACCGCTCGGTGGTGCCGGTGGGATGCTCCTTGTGCGGCAGCAGGACGGTCGGCGGAATCGCCACGCCGAGCTTGGTGGCCAGCGCGTAGTTGAAGAACTTGTCGTCGGCGCTCCACCAGAACGGGTTGTTGATGACCCGGGTGCCGCACAGGGCGGCGTTCTTGAGATAGGCACGGTAAAACGGGATGTCGTGCGAGATGCGATCGACGATCACGTCGTAGCCGCTCGGCTCGGCCATGCGGACATCGGCAATCTGCACGAACTCGGCCGAGACCCCCGGCACGTTCATGGCGGTGATGCGCTCGACGAGCGCGCCTGGGAACGTGTTCTCCATTCCGAACAAAACGCCGATTTTTTTCATAGGATTTCCGGAATCTTATGGCAAATAGGCCTGGGCCATTGGCCGCCAGTAGGGCCAATCGTGCTTGGAGTGGTGCCACACATGCAGGGCGTGCGGAATGCCCGTGGCGCTCATCAACGCCGAGAAGTGCTCGTTGGGGGCCCGGCAAATATCCTGGTCGCCGGTCACGATCACCCACTTGTTGCGACGGAACTGATCCAGGTAATACGCGTCAGACAAACCCGGCAGGAACGACGGTGGGTTCAGGAAGTAGCAGTCTTCGTCGTGATGCCCATCGAGGAACTGGGTGATGTCGAAGGCGCCGCCCATGGTGATGCACGAGGTGAACGTATAGGGGTGCCGCAGCGCCAGGACCATGGCGTGGTACGCGCCAAAGCTGCAGCCCGTGACGCCGATGCCGTCGTAGCGCGTCAGGTGCCGAATCAGCGGCACCACCTCGTTAAGGAGGTAGTCCTCGTAGTGCAGGTGGCGCTCGACGCGATGCCGCGGATGGATCGTCTTGCAATACCAGCTCTCGCTGTCGACCGACGACACGCAGAACAGGCGCAGCTGGCCGTGCTCGAGTTTGTCGGCGAGGGCACCGATCATGCCGCGGTCCTCGTACTCGAAGAACGCGCCCATGGACGAAGGGAACACGATGACCGGCGGGCCGTCGTGCCCGAAGATCAGCAGTTCCATGTCCCGGTTAAGGGAGCGCGAGAACCATTTGTGATGGTCGCGGGTCATGAAACTTAGGTGCTCAAGTGCTATCTGCACCCTAGCACTTCAGCACATCAGCACCCAAGCACTTGAAACATATACTGATCGCGCGGCCGATGCATCCTCAGAACGCCACGCTCCACCGGCACGAACAATTCCACTCGGCCTTCCTGCCCGGCGACCGCGATGTCCTGGTGTGGCTGCCCCCGGGTTATGACGCTGAGCCCGGCCGCCATTTTCCCGTCCTGTACATGCACGACGGGCAAAACCTGTTCGACCCCGAGACGGCCTTTCAGAGGGGTGAGCACTGGCGGGTCGGAGAGACCGCCGCCGACCTGATCACCGCCGGCCTGCTCGAGCCCCTCATCATCGTCGGCATCGACAACACCGGTGAGGAACGCATTCACGAGTACACGCCGACGAAGGACGCGCGGTTGGGTGGCGGCCTTGCCGACGACTACGGCCGGCTGATCATCGAGGACCTCAAGCCCCTCATCGATCGAACTTACCGGACGCTGCCGGACCGGCAGCACACCGGCCTCGGCGGCTCGTCGCTCGGTGGCCTGGTCACCCTGCACCTGGGTTTCAGCCATCCCGGCGTGTTCAGCCGCCTGGCGGTGCTGTCGCCGTCGGTGTGGTGGGACCGCCGGGCGATCCTGACGACGGTGAGACAGGCAAGACCGAAACCGGCGGTGCGATTGTGGGTTGACATGGGCACGGCCGAGGGCCGCCGCGGCCTGGATGATGCGCGGCTGCTGAAGGCGGCCTTGGTCGGCGCGGGCTACGTCGATGGCGTGGACTTGCACTATGCGGAGTTCGAGGGCGCCACGCACAGCGAGGCCGCCTGGGCGGCGCGCGTGGGCCCGATGCTGACGTGGCTGTTCCCGCCAGTGTCTACTTAACGCACGCGCGCGATATCGGTGCGGGCGAAATCGTCGCCCTTGAACAGCAAGGGCTGTCCCGTCGTGTGCGCCAGCGCGTACGAAAAGAGATCGCCATAGTTCAGGCCGGCGGGGTGACGGCCGCGGCCGAACCGGCGCCAGGCCCGCCGCGCTTCGTCGACTTGATCCGCATCGACGGACACGATCACGACGCCGAGTCTGCTAATCAGCAAGTCCAGTTCACGTCCGCCGGTTTCGCCAAAGCGGCTTTCGATGACCAGCGACGCCTCCACCAGCGTGGCGGCGGAGATCAGGCGAGTGTCCGCGTCGGCAATCGCCAGACGCAGGGAGTCCGCGTCCGGCTCATCGAGCAGCAAAGCGATGACCGCGGAGCTGTCGAGGACCATCAGCGGGGGATGCCGTTCTCGTCGTAGCCGAGAATCTCGTCCTTGCTCCTGTCATCCAAGACTGGCAGAGCCGCGCACCGGCGACCGATAGCGCGCATGTCGTCGATGAGCTGCTGTTTTTTCGCTGGACGCGCGCGCAGTCGCGCGAGGCGTTCGCGTAGGGCGACGACGATCGCGCCGGTCAGCGTTTCGCCAGTGCGTTCGGCCACTTCGCGAGCGAGGCGGTCAGCTTCCGGGTCTTTCAGGCTCAAGGCCATAGCGTGTATATAAATGTACCACAGGTATATAAAGACCGTGCGCTATCGTCCGGGAGAGGCGGTATCGTGAGAGGGTGAACCTTGGCCTCGCCGCCATCACTGGCCTGGTCGTCGCCATCCTTGGCGGCGCGGCCGTCGGTGTGGAGCGCCAGCAATCGGGTCACGCCTCCGGGCCCGAAGCCCGCCTCGGCGGCGTCCGAACCTTCACCTTGCTCGGCACCATCGCCGGTGTGGCGGGACTGCTGACCCAGGCGGGCTACGCACTGGCCGGCGGGCTGTTGGTCTCGGGCGCCCTGGCGCTGGTCGTGGCCGGCTACGTGCGCGCCAGCAAGAAGGACATCGATGCGACGACCGAGGTGGCGGCGCTGGTGGTGCTCGCCGCCGGCGTACTGGGCGGCCTCGGCGAGTTGCGCTGCTCAGCGGCGCTGACAACGATGACCGTGCTGTTGCTGGCCGAGAAGCAAGGCCTGCATAAGTTCGTCGA
>CAMBHC010000016.1 GCA_945866285.1 Candidatus Sulfopaludibacter sp. SbA3
GCCACGCGTTTGAACGCGGCCCCAGTGGGATTCTTCGCGGCCACGTCAGCGGCAATGCCGGCATCAAGCAAGGCAATGGCGTCCTTGGTGCGGCCCTCGTACAGCGCGACATCGGCGAGGCCAATGGCGGCCGTGGATGCACCCGCAGGCGACACGACCATCAATTGGGTATAGGTCTTGATGGCGTCAGCGGGTCGACCGAGTGCCAACTCGGCCAGCGCGCGCGCCACGTAGGCCTTGATGAATCCTGGATTCAACTTCATCACCTCGTTGCTTTCGGTGATGGCGGTATCGAACTGGCCGGCATACAACGCATACAGTGCGACGTTATTGCGGCGGCCGACGCTCATCGGAAAAATGGCCGAGGCCTTGCGGCCAAGCTCCAGGGCCTTGGCCATGTCGCGCTGCTGGAAGTGCGCCAGCCCGAGATTGGCAAGGCCGGTACTGTCAGAGGGGAACGCCTCGACCAGCGCGGCAAATTCCTTCAGCGCCTCAGGCGCCTTGCGCGCAAACAAGTAGTAGCTGCCGCGCGTGCGATAGCGCTCGCGCACCGTCATGCGATCGATGCGGGCCAGCGCCTTTTGGTAGTTCGCTTCCGCTTCGGCGGTGCGACCGGCGTTGGCATGCTGCGCGGCCAGGCCCGAATAGGCGCGACCGAGGTCGGGGTCGAGCGTGAGGGCCTCCTCGTACTTGGCGATGGCCTCGGCCGACTTGCCGGCGTCGCGGAACTCCTGCGCCTCGGTGTAGGCCTTCGCCGCTTCCAGGCTCGCCGCCGTGAACGTCTCGCTCGCCGCCGGACCGCTTTGCGGCACTTCGGTATCGCCGAGCGCGGTGCGGACTTTGCCGGCCAGCGCACCGACGGTTTCGAGCAACGCCGCCTTGCTGCCGGCATCGGCTTCAAGCGTCGAGAGCGGCGCCCCTTCGTTCGCAGGGCTGATGGTCCGGGCGGTGATGTGGTATCCACCGCCTCGCGCTTCGATGTCGCCGGCCAGGATCAGGCCGACCCCCTCGCGCACCGCCACCAGCCGTGCCGTCGCCTCGTCCAGCGTGCCGCCCGCCTTGATCACGGCGGCCGCTCGCAGGGCGTCTCGCCGCGGATAGGCGGTAATGAACGACGCCCCCTCAATGCCCAGGCCCAATGCCTGCTCAACCACGCCGTCAAACACCGGGTCGCCGGTCTTGTTGTTGAAATTGGCGATCAACACCGACACCGGCGCGCGCGCGGCACTCGCCTGATCAGCGCCCGTCGGCTGGCGATTGATCATCAGCCACCCAACGGCGCCGACGAGCGCCACAATCACGAGGCCGGCCGCAATCAAGTGCCACTTGGGCCGCGCGGCTACCGGCGCGGCCGCTGCCGTGAACCGGGTGGTGCTGCCCCCGAGGCGAGGATGCCCGTCCGCGGTCAGGCCCTCGAGCGCCTGAACCAGTTCGACGGTCGTGGCATAGCGGGCGGCCGGGTCCACCTGCAGGCAGCGCTGCACGATCGCGTCGAGCGCCTCGGGACTAGCCGCGTCGATGGTGCGCGGGGCCGCCGGCGCCTGGTTCAATCGCCCCAGTAACTCCGACATCGGGTTGTCGCGATTGGCCATTCGCTGGCGGCCGAGCAGCACGTCGTACAGGATTAGCCCGAAGGCGTAGATGTCGGCGCGCTGATCGACTTTCTTGCCCTGCGCCTGTTCCGGCGCCATGTATTCGAGCGTCCCGATCACCGAACCCGCAGCGGTCTGCGTGCTGCCGTGCTCGACCGACCGGGCGATGCCGAAATCCATGATCAGCGCATCGCCCCCGCTCTCAGACCGTCCTTGGGCCGCCGAAGGCAACGGCGAAGGCGCCTCGATCATGATGTTTTCTGGCTTGAGGTCGCGGTGCACGACGCCCTTGTCGTGGGCCGCCGCCAGCCCCTGCGCCACCTGGCTCGCGATCGCCACGACCCTGGCCACCGGCAGCTTGCCCTCACGGCGCAGCAGGTCGGCCAGCGTCTCGCCGGCAATGAACGGCATGGTCAAGTACTTGAGGCCGTCGACATCGCCGATGTCGTGAATGCGGACGACGTACTTGTGGGTGATCTGACGGGCCAGCACCAGCTCGCGCTTGAAGCGCAGCTCGAGGTCCCGTGCAGCAGTGGCGTCCAACTGCGCACCCGGGCGAATCACCTTGATGGCGACGCCCACACCCAACTCGTTGTCGAACGCGTGGTAGACCGCGCCCATGCCGCCGGTGCCGAGTAGCTTGATGATGGTGTAACGCGGACCGACCTGGTCACCGGCGCGGAAGCCGCCGTCGCCGAAACGAACGGGGGAACCCAGCGACGTCATCACACCGGTTGGACCAATGGTGGCAGCATCGGCAGCCGGAGGCAGACGGGTGACCTCAGGCGCCGGCTCGGGCAGTGCCGTGATCGCGTCAGTGACGCTGGCTTCGGTGGGCGCAAACGCCACGTCGCCGAGCTGCGTGCCGCAATTGGGGCAGAACCCGGCCCCCTGCGGGACCGGCCGCCCGCACTTGATGCACGTCGTTGGTGAAGACCGGTCAACCATGGGAAGTCAGGCGCGCCCCACATTATCGCGCACCTCGCACACCGTGGCGCGCCTGAGCCTCTTGGCGAAGGCGGCGATTTCGTCTTCACGTCATAGGCGTAAACGGAGTCCTGGTCGCGAATATTCAGCAGGCCGCTTTGCTGGGCCAACGTGAACCGGCCGTGCCCTGGATAGCCGGTCGGCGACGCCGGCTCCGCCGTCCTCGCCATAGAGAGACAGGCGCTGGGCGGTGGTCCTACAACAAGGCCGGCAACGGCACCGCCCTGATCGGCATTCGCGTGGCCGGCCCCGGCCAGCCGCCACAACTGCGTGGGTGCGGCCTTGGGCCAGTCCGGCAACGCGGGGCCCGGGTGGAGACCATCCCCGTCAGCGCCAGAACGGCCACCGCGAGCGTCACGCCAAGTCGAAGCTTCATGCCTCTCGACAGATCACCTCAGGCGTCTGCTAACATTTGCGGCAATGAAACCAGCATCGATGCTCGGGGTCGGCGTCGCCATCGCGGTGAGCCTGGCCGTCGTCTTTATGAGCGGCAGGAAGAACAAGACGGCGGAAGCCCCGGTCGAGGCGCCAGCCGCCGCGCCGAAGGCCGCGCCGGTGGCTCGCAAGACTGGGCCGCCGCCGCCCGCGCCGGCTGCCGAGCCGGCCGCGCCACGCAAGGCCGCGCCGACACCCACCGCATCGGCGCCGGCGCCCGCGGCCGAAGCCGCGCCGACGCTCGCCACCCTCACGCTTGAGTCGGACGTGCCCGGCGCCTCGGTGTTCCTCGATCGCCAGTTCGTCGGCAACACCCCGCTGACGCTCGACAAGCTCGAACCCGGCAGCAAGCGGCTGCAGCTCACCGCCACCGGGTTCGACAGCGTGCAGAAGACGGTGGACCTTGTCGCCGGCCCGAACGCCATCACCGTTCGCATCAAGGAAGTCAGCCTCAGGGCGAAGGTCCCTGTGGTGCACAAGCACGCCATGGGGTCGTGCAACGGCACGCTGTCGGCGACCGTGGACGGCCTCAAGTACGAGACCGACAACAAGGGCGATGCGTTCACGCTCACCTACGCCCAGGCCGAGCAGTTCGCCGTCGACTACCTCAAGAAGAACCTGCAGGTGAAGCAAAAGGGCGGCAAGACCTGGAACTTCACCGACAAGAACGACAACGCCGACGCGCTGTTCGTGTTCCACCGCGAAGTCGAGGCCGCCCGCAAGAAGCTGGCGGACGGTTACACGCCCGCTCGGTAATCATCGTTTTTATCGCAGGATCGCTGCCAATTTACGTATTTAGCATCGCCACGCCGGTTTGCTATCCTTGACACCATGAAACGCATCTTCCTGTTCCTGGCAACCAACCTGGCCGTCATGATCACGCTGTCGATCGTGCTCAGCCTGCTGGGCGTGACCGGCTACATCACGCCGTCGGGTCTCGATTACTCGGCCCTGATGGTGTTCTGCCTCGTGTGGGGCATGGGCGGCGCGTTCATCTCGCTGCTGATTTCGCGCTTCATGGCCAAGAGGGCCATGGGCGTGCAGCTCGTTGACGGCAAGAGCGGCCAGGCCGAGCTCGACTGGCTCCACCAGACCGTCGGCCAGCTCACCCGCAAGGCCGGCCTGCCGATGCCTGAAGTCGGCATCTACGACTCGCCCGAAGTGAACGCGTTCGCCACCGGCCCGAGCAAGAGCCGCAGCCTGGTCGCCGTGTCGACCGGCCTGCTCCGCTCGATGCGCCGCGAAGAAGTAGAGGGCGTGCTCGCCCACGAAGTGGCGCACATTGCCAACGGCGACATGGTCACGCTGACGCTGATCCAGGGCGTCGTCAACGCCTTCGTGATGTTCTTCTCGCGCATCATCGCGAACATCGTCCGGCAGATGGTCGACGAGAAGATCTCGCACCTGGTGTTCTTCGTCACGACGCTGGTGTTCGACATCGCGTTCGGCATTCTCGGCTCGATGGTGGTGGCGTGGTTCTCGCGCGCCCGCGAGTTCCGGGCCGACGCCGGCGGCGCGACGCTGGCCGGCAAGGCCAACATGATTGGCGCCCTGCAGCGCCTGATGCAGAACAAGGAACTGGTCGACAACGCGCAGCCGCAGCTGGCGACCATGAAGATCGCCGGCGCCAAGGGTGGCTTCATGTCACTGATTTCGACCCACCCGCCGCTCGAAGTGCGCATTGCGGCCCTGCAGCAGGCGCAGATCCTGTAAAAAAGGGACCTGCTCCCTTTTTACGGTTTGCGTAAGAATAGGAGGGGTGAAAGCCCCTCCTTATGGTTTCTGAGACCGTCCAAGCTGAAGGCCACCTGATCGACTCGGGCAATTTCCAGTCGATCCTCACCACCATTGTCGAACACGGGTCGGAATACGAGATCCTCCGCTTCGACGTCGGCCGCAAGAACGAAGAAGGCTCCCACCTGACGCTGCGGCTGACTGCCGACACCAAAGAGCGGCTGCAGGACCTGCTGGCCAAGTTATCGGTGTTCGGCTGCTACGTGAAGGGCACGCCCGAAGTGCTGCTGCGCGAGGCCGACATGGACGGCGCCGTGCCCGAAGACTTCTACTCCACCACCAATCACCGCACCGCGGTGTTCCTGGGCGGCGCGTGGGTGCCGGCCGAGGCCCAGCGCATGGATGCCGTGCTGGTGGTCGAGGCGGGCCGCGTCACGTGCCGCAAGCTGCGCGACGTCAAGCGGGGCGACCGCATCGCGTGCGGCATGCAGGGCATCCGCGTCGCGCCCGACGTGCAGCAGCGCGACAAGCCCAGCTTTGGCTTCATGAGCAACGAGGTGTCCTCGGAGCGCCGCGTCGAAACCGTCGTCGCGAAAGTTGCCGAGATGATGCGGCAGACCAAGGCCGCCGGCGGCCGCATTGCCTTCGTCGCCGGGCCGGTGGTCGTGCATACCGGCGGCTCCCAGTATTTCTGCGAGCTGATCCACCGGGGCTACGTCGATGCCCTGCTGTCGGGCAACGCCCTCGCCGTGCACGACATCGAAGTGGCCCTGTCGGGAACGTCGCTCGGCATCGACCTCAGCAGCGGGCACCCGGTCGAGCACGGCCATCGCAATCACATGCGCGCCATCAATGCCATTCGCCGCGCGGGCGGCATTGGCGCCGCCGTCGCGTCAGGCGTGTTGACCACGGGCATCATGCACGCGTGCCATACGCACGACGTGCCCTATGTCCTCGCCGGATCGATCAGGGACGATGGTCCGCTGCCGGAGACGATGATGGACTTGACCGCGGCGCAAGAGGCCTACGGCAAGGCCCTCGCCAACGTAGACGTGGTCGTCATGCTGTCGTCGATGCTGCACAGCATCGGCGTCGGCAACATGCTGCCCTCGTGGGTCAAGGTGATCTGCGTCGACATCAACCCGGCGGTCGTGACCAAACTCTCGGACCGCGGCTCCACGCAAACCGTCGGCGTCGTGACCGACGTCGGCTTGTTCCTCCACCAGTTAGCTGAACGTCTGAGACCCTAGGTTCTTCATGTCCGTCGCGTCCTTCGTGGTTGCTGCTTATGCATAAGACTCTCGTCACGCCCGCCACTCTTTCCCAGCACGTCAACGATCCGAGCTGGGTGGTGGTGGACTGCCGCTTCGACCTCACCGACCCGGGCAAGGGAGAAACGCAGTACCGGGCGGGCCATATTCCCGGCGCGCGCTATGCGCACCTGGACCGCCATCTGTCGGGCGAGAAGACGGGCACCAACGGACGCCACCCGCTGCCGACGAAAGAACAGATGCTCAAGAGCTTCAGCGAGCTCGGGATCGGCCCCCAGTGCCAGGTCGTGGCCTACGACGCCGACAGCAGCATGTTCGCCGGTCGCCTGTGGTGGATGCTGAGGTGGATGGGTCACGACGGCGTGGCCGTGCTCGATGGCGGGCTGGCGCGGTGGCAGCGGGAAGGGCACGCCGTCAAGGGTGGCGTCGAATCGCCTCCGGCGGTGCAGTTCAAGGGCGCGCCGCGCCCGGGCTGGCGACTGACCGCAGACGAGGTCGCGATCGGCCTGGGCACCGAGCCGCGCCTGCTGGTGGACTCGCGGACGGCAGAGCGCTACCGCGGCATCGGCGAGACCCTCGACAACATTGGCGGCCACATCCCTGGCGCCGCGAATTACTTCTTCCAGCAGAACCTGGCCGACGACAAGACCTTCAAGTCGCCCGAGACGCTGAAGGCGCAGTGGGCGCCCATTCTGCAGGGACGAAATCCCAAGGACGTGGTGGTCTACTGCGGGTCCGGTGTGACGGCCTGCCACAACCTGCTGGCCCTGGAACACGCCG
Source organism: Candidatus Sulfopaludibacter sp. SbA3 (assembly GCA_945866285.1). Classification (GTDB taxonomy): domain Bacteria; phylum Acidobacteriota; class Vicinamibacteria; order Vicinamibacterales; family UBA2999; genus 12-FULL-67-14b. Next base: position 6,800 of record CAMBHC010000016.1, read on the forward strand.
GCATTCACGGGGTGAAGATCTTCCCGGGGTCGTGGAGCGAGTGGAGCTCCGACTCGTCACGCCCGGTTGCCACGACCGAAGACTGACAATGTGCAAAATGGGGGCCTGACCCCCATTTTGCACGCTGGCACCTATTTGAGTTCGACCGAATCACCCACCGCAATCTCCCCATCGTCAAGGACTTCGCCGAACGCACCGCCGCCCCACGGCACACTCATCGCGTGCTGCAAGCCGGGCGCGACGGCTTCCATCTGTTCGCACGGGCGGGTCTCGCCGTAGATGCGAATGCGGACCGTGCCAATGTGAAGGATCTTGCCGCGCGCGTCGGTGAAGTCGATGTCTGACACCAGGAGATTGGCGCGGCGCATCCGCGGATCGGGAGTGGCGCCGAGCGGCGCCGTCACGGCTTCCCATGCCTTGTTCGAGACGATCGTGACCTGCCGCTTGCCACCCTGGTTGGCGTTGCCGACAAGGCCCTTCCCAGCAACCACGGTGGCCTTCGGCGCCGGGTCCATCGGCCCCTTGTGCATCCGCTTGATCCAGATCTGCGTCAGCTCACTCATAGAGTGAATTATAAGGGTCAGACCCCGAGCAAGACGTGCCGAGGGGTCTGACCCTTACGAAACGAGCCAATCCCCGCCTAGAAGTTCACCTTCATCCCGAGCTGGATGATGCGCGGGTCGTAGGTCGAGGTGATGGTGCCGAACGCCGCGCTGCTGCGGTTGCCGTTCGGCGACCGGTAGTTGACGCGGTTGAGCAAGTTGAAGAACTCGCCGCGGAACTCGAATGAGCCGTTGCGCCAGGGCATCGCGAAGCGCTTCGATGCGACCAGGTCCACCGTCCACGTCAGCGGGCCACGCACGCTGTTGCGAGCCGCGTTGCCAAACGGCTGGCTGGGGTCGGTCGGCACCGTCACGTTGGTCTTGCTCAGCCAGTTGTTGATGTCGCCGGTGCCCACCAGCACGTCACCACTGACGTTCGGCCGGTAGTTGTTGGCGCCGCGGAAGTCCTGCTGAATGCCCGACACCTGCTGCGCGGCCGTCGGCGTGTAAGTGAGCGTGACCTGCTCGCCGGGGATGATGGTGTTGATGCCGGCAATCTGCCAGCCGCCCAGCACCGCGTTCACGAACCCGTTGGCGTTCGACATGTATTTACGGTCGCGGCCAAACGGCAGGTCGATCACGAAACTGGTGGTGCTGTTGAGCGGCTGGTGATACGCCGACAGGCCGTAGTCGGCGTCGCGGTTGTTGAAGTCCTGCGGCGCCGGGAAGTTGCCGTTGGCGTTCTCGAGCGAACCCGCGCCGTTGTCTTTCGACTCCGACAGCGTCAGTGAGCTCAGGACCGAGAGGCCGGCGTTGAGGCGCCAGCTGAACTTCGTCTGCAGCGACTTGTAGGCCGACTTGCCGCCGTTGAAGGCGTAGGTGATATCGGCGTACTCCTGGATGGGACGACGCTGCTGCAGCGTGAGCGTGCCGGCCGCATTGTTGGGCGCGGCCTGGTTGTAGTTGGCGAACAGCAGGAGGCCTTCTGCACGATTGCCGACATATGCGACGTCGAGCAGCGCCCCCTGCCACAGTTCGCGTTGGACCGACGCGAACCAGCTTTGCACCTGGCTCGAGCGGTAGTCGCTCGGCATGTAGGTGATGTTGGCCGCCAGCGGATTGAACTGCGACGGGTTGGTCCAGCCGGCCGGGTAGCCCTGCTGGGTGGTGCGGAAGTCGGCCTGCGTCGCGGTCTGCACGGCGACCGCGTTGATCACCTGCGGTCCGTTAATCGGCAGCACGTTGCCGCCACCGGCACGGTGAAAGTGCACGTAGCTGATGCCCCAGCCGCCGCGCACCACGGTGCGCGGTGTCAGCGTGTAGGCCATGCCGACGCGCGGGCCGAAATTGTTGCGGTCCGGGTTGATCGTTGAGCGATCGGTCAGCGACCCGTCCTTGGCCAGCACCATCGACTTGGTGGCCGGGTTGTAGTTCGACAGCACGTTGTGCTCTTCCACCCACGGCGTGGCATATTCGTAGCGCAGGCCGGCATTGAGGGTCAGGCGATCGTTCACGCGCCAGTCGTCCTGCAGATACAGGAAGTGCATGTTCTGCACGAGGTCGGCGACCAAGATGTTGCTGAGCGCATAGGTCGAGCGCAGGCCCAGCATGAAGTCGCCGAGGTTGTAGAGGTTGCTGGACGACGCGCCGGTGGGACGCGAGAACTGTCCGGCGTAGCTGTCGCGGCCGTAGAGCGGGTTCACGTCCTGCACCTGCGTCTTGATGTTCTGGAACTCGTAGCCGGTCTTGAGCGAGTGACGGCCGCTTAACCACGAGTAGTTGATCTTCGGGTTCAGCACCGTCGGGTACTGCCATTGCGGGTTGGTCGCCTGGCGGCCCAGCTCAGACAAGCCGGTGATCTGCTGTGTCATCAGGCCACCCGCGACGCGCGGGTCGGTGGGCAGGCCGCTGATGCCGTACGCCTCGAGGGCGCCGGCGGCGCCAAGCGCAAAGGGATCCTTGCCGGCTTCGGTGTTCGACCAGCCCATGCGAATCTCGAGCAGCGACGCGCCGCCCGGTTGATAGGTCACGCCGCCCGAGAACTGCTTGTTGCGGACGTAGGTCTGCGAGTTGCCGCCACCGCCGGACGCCCCTTCGATCGAAGGCGTGTCAAAGATGTCAACCTCACGCCAGCCGACGCGGCCAAACGCCGACAGGCGCGGGTTGATCTGGATGTCGACCTTGCCGCCGGCCTTCGGCGTGTCGTCGGTCTGATTGGCCAGACGCATGTAGTTGTTGGCGGCGCCGGCGTTGATCGGGGCCGGCAGGTCGTTCAATACCTTGCGCGCGAACGAGCTCATGGGAATCGGTGTGCCGGCCGGATAGACCTCGCCGGTCAACGGATTCCGGATGTCCACCGCCAGCACGCCCTGGCGCTGCGTCGCGGTCGGCAGCGTCGAGAACACGTTGCCGCCGCGCGTCTGCTTCAGCATCTCGAAGTCGGTGAAGAAGAATGCCTTGTTCTTGACGAGCGGACCGCCCAACACGCCGCCGAACTGATCGCGGTCGAACGCCGGCTTGACGCCGTTGGCGGGACGGAAGGCGCCGGTCGCATTGAACTCGGTGCGGCGCGCGAACTCCCATGCCGAGCCGCGCAGCACGTTGGTGCCGCTCGCGTAGGCCACGTTGATGGTGGCACCCGCCGAACGCCCGTACTCGGCGCTCATGTTGTTGGTGACGACCTTGATCTCGCCGACTGCGTCCGGCGCCGGCTGCATCACCTGGTTCGAGTAGCCCTGGTTGCTGGTGCCATAGGCGTTGTTGTCGACGCCGTCGATCAGGAAGTTGTTGAAGGTCGAGCGCAGGCCGTTGATGTTGAACGAGCCTTCGCGCGACGCGCCGATGGACGACTGGCGCGCGCCGGGCGACAGCAGCGTCAGCGACGAGTAGGCGCGGCCGTTCAGGGGCAGCGCGCGCGTCTGGTCGGCGGTAATGATCTGGCTGCGATCGCTCGAGTCCGTCTGCAGCAGGACGGCGCTGGCGCTGACCTCAACCCGTTCGCTCAGTTGGCCGACGGCCATGCTGAGGTCGACGCGCTGGCGGGCACCCACGGTCACGTTGATGTTGTCGACGAGCGCCACGGAGAAGCCGGCCTTCTCGGCGGCAATCACGTAGGTGCCAATGCGCACGTTGAAGAATTCGTAGCTGCCGTTCGTGCCGGTGGTGCGCTCGGCAGTCACGCCGGTCTGGGTGTTGGCCAGGGTCACCTTCGCATCGGGTACGACGGCGCCGGTGGAATCCTTGACCACCCCCACGACCGTCGCGGTTTCGAACTGCGCGAAGGCGGGTGGCGCCAGGGAAAGCAACACAGCGAGTGCAAGTAGTGCTCGTCTCATCGTTTATCCTCGACAAGACGGTAGCAACCGGAGTTGAACGCAGTGTGACGCCAGGACTACATCGGCGTGACGCTACAACCCGAGCATGGCCATCGGCAGCCATTCCTTGAGCTTGGCCGCGTGGGGCTTCACCAGCTTGATGTTGGCTTTGGGGACGTCGGGAATGGGAACGGCGGGCAGGGTGACGCCGCTCTTTTGTGCGCTGTCATTCGCCATCTGCTCGATGGCCGAGATGTCGATGCTGCCGGCCAGTTGCATCCCGGCGGCTTCGTAGACGCGCATCCGCACCCAGGAGAACTCTTCATCCGAAAACTTGTGGATGTTGAGCGCGTTGACGTGGGCCTTGCGGGCCTGCATGTAGATGCCGGTGAAATCGGAGAACACCGCGCTGAGCTCGCTGAAGGACCAGTCGCTCTCCTTCTCGTCGGCATTCTTCTTCAGCGCTGCCGCTTTATTCTCGAGCTCGGTCCAGCGATCGCCGAGCTCCGAATGTACGCGGGCCTGCACCGCCAGGAAGCGATCCAGTTGTCCGGTCGTCAATTCGCCGTTGGCCGGCGGTTCATAGGGCGTCTTGGCCTTGACCTGATCGCTCAGCGTCGCCAGCTCGCGGGCGCGGGACACGTAGTCGGCCGCGTCGTCGATCATCGGTCTCGCGGCGCGGTAGACGTAATAGCCCGCGACACCGAACCCAACCAGGGCAATCATCAGCACGATCAGGCAGCCGACGAAAAGTTTCTTCATACGGTGTCAGACACCCTTACAACAATTGCCACTCCCAGAGTGTCCCATAGGTGGCACTTTTTGTAACGGTGTCTGACACCGTCAGCGGACCATGCGCAGCTGCTTGACCTGCGCCGTGGCGTGGCGCTTCAACTGGCCGCACATCAGGTCGCACAGCGTGAACACGCTGTGATCGGCGACCTCGTAGATCACGAACAGGCCGTCGCGGCGACGCATCACGAAGCCACCGGCGTGCAGAATCTGCAAGTGCTTCGACAGGTTGGCCTGGTTCAGTCCGGTAGCCTCGATCAGCTCGCTGACATTGAGCGGTCCCTTGCGCAACATGTTCAGCACTTCGAGCCGCGCTGGCTCGGACAGGATCTTGAAGCGCTGGGCCACGACCCGCAGGGTTTCAGGCGCGAGCGGTTTGTGGCTCATGAGTGCCCTCTACTGGCAGTCCGGTCGCGGCCCAGGCGGCATAGCCGCCGTTGAGATTAATGACGCCGCAGAAGCCAAGCCGCTCCAGCAGCGAAGTGGCGATGGCGGACCGGCCGCCGCTCTGGCATTGCATGACGAGAGGCTTGGTCGCCGGCAGGCTTCGACAACGCTCTGCCAGGTAGCCGAGCGGAATGTGAACAGCGCCAGGAATGTGACCGTCCGCCCATTCGTTGGCGCTGCGCACGTCGACCACCGTCACGGCGCCGGCCCTAACCTTCGCGTGGAGCTCGGCCGCCGTTAGCTGAGGCGTCTCACAAAGCGCGGCGCTCGCGGCAATCGCCGTGGTGCTGAGCCAGCCGGTGATGCGGTCGATGCCAATCAGCGCCAGCAGCCTGGCGGCTTCCGGCAGCCGCGTCGCGGTCGCATCATCCACGATGAGGTACAGATCGGCGGTCGACGGCACCAGCCATCCTGCCCACGTCACGAACGATCCGTTCAACGGGAGGTTGAGCGTGCCGGGAACATGCCGGGCGGCAAAGTCAGCGGCCGGCCTGGTGTCGACGACCATCGCGCCGGCGGCGAGCAGTTCCGTCAGCTTGGCGTCGGGCAGTCTCGGCGGCGCGTGAAAGCCACCAAGAATGGCCGGGCCGGCCTTGTTCACGCGCTTCATGCTGGCGAAGTACGCGGGCGGCTCGGGTTGGCCTTCGAGCACGCGGGTCACGAAGTCCGCTTCGGTCTTCACATTGAAGGCCCAGTTGAAGCGGCGTTCATAACCGAGCGTGGATGAGGGAATGGCGCTGATGCCCTTGCCGCACGCAGAGCCTGCGCCGTGACCCGGCCAGATCTGCAGCCAGTCCTCATGTTTCGCGAAGGCCTGCAGGCTCTTCCACAACGTCCTCGCGCCCACCTCCATCGTCCCCTTGATGTTGGCGGCGCGTTCCAGCAGATCGGGCCGGCCGACATCACCCACGAACACGAAGTCGCCGGTGACGGCCGCGAGCGGCCGATCGGCGGCGGCGCCGTCGGTAATCAGGAACGACAGGTGTTCCGGCGTGTGCCCGGGCGTGTGCAGCACGTCGACGCGGATGTTGCCGAGCTGCAGGCGATCGCCATGGTGCAGCGGCCGACCTTCGTTGATGAAGGCGTACTTCCAGTCGGCATCGCCTTCATCCGAGAGATGCAGGGTGGCGCCGGTCGCCTGCGCCAACTCGCGCGAGCCCGACACGTAGTCCGCGTGAATGTGCGTCTCGGTGACGTGCGTGATCCGCAGGCCTTCCTGCGTCGCGGCTTGGATGTATTGATCGACGTCACGGTTGGCGTCGATGACGATGGCCTCGCCGTTGGCCTGGCATCCGATCAAGTAGCTGGCCTGTGCAATCGACGGTTCATAGAAGCGTTTGACGAACATGATGACTCCTCACCTCACGAACGAATGAGCACATAAGAACCCAACACCACGAGCGTGGCGGCAAAGACCTGCTGCAGGCGCTGCTGCGGCAACCGATGCGCGATCGCGCCGCCGGTCAGCGTGCCGGCCGCCGCCAGCAGGGCGAACGGAATGATAAATGACAGCGCCAGCGGCGTGTTGCCCAGGTAGCCGGTCAGCCCGGACGCCGCGGCCATGGTAATCACCACCAGCGACGCGCCCGCCGCTTCGCGCATCGGCAGCCGGGCGACGATGACGAGGGCCGGCACGATCAGGAAGCCACCGCCCACGCCAATCAGGCCGGTCAGCATCCCGAGCGGAAAGCCCAGCAACAGCATCACCGGTAGCGAGCGTTGTTCAGCAGGGGCGGAGTGGGTCACCGGGCGCCAGAACATCAGCGTCGCGGCGACGAGCATCACGATGCCCAACATACGGAGTTGGGTGGCATCGGACAGGCGCGCACCGGCGAAGCCGCCGACCACCGCGCCGGCGGTGGCCGCGATACCGACCGTCAGGCCGGTGGCCAGCGGCAGCGTGCCGCGGACAAAGGCGCCGACCGCGCCGGCAAACGCGGCGACCGCGACCATCGACAGGCTGATGACGACCGCTTCCTTCGGCGTGAAGTGCAGCAGCATGGTCAACGCCGGCACGGCCAGGATCGAGCCGCCGCCGCCGAGCAAGCCCAGCACCATGCCGATCGCGATGGCAAGGATGAGGGCTAGCGGCGTCATCGCATCTTGCCCTCGTGGACGAGGAAGCGTTGGACGATGGTTTCGGTGTCGCAGGTCCGCGCGGAGCGGTTGTATGGCAACCGCGCCAGCAGCATGCCCATCCCGCACGTGTCGGTGATGCCGGCGAAGACGAGGCCGCTGCCGATCACGGCTGGGATCAGCGCGAACAGGGGCGAGACGGTCAGGGCCGCGATACCGCCGGACGCAGCCAGGGCGCCAGCGACGATGCGGACCTGGCGCTCGAGCGACATCTGCGCCTTGACGCGCCTGACGGGCATGCCCCGTGCCTGCCAGTCCTTCATGCCGCCCTCAAGCACGTGCACGTTGGCCAGGCCGGCGTTGCGCAGCAGCGCCTCGGCCCGCGACGCGCGCTGTCCCGACTGGCAGATCAGCACGACCGGCCCAGGGGCCATCCGGACGTCCTTGGCATGCTCGCCCAGCAGGTCCAGCGGCACGTTGTAGGCACCGCTGATGTGGGCGTTCTCGAACTCGCCTGGCATGCGGACATCGAGCAGCCGGACGGTGGCGTCTTCAAGCAGGATGGTCGACAGCCGCGTCGCATTCATATCTCTATATAACTACATAGAAATATGAAATGTCAACCTGCTTCACTTTTTCGAGTTTCGTAAATCCGCCAGCTTGGTGGGTCGCCCCATCTTCTTCCGCCCGCGAATATCGTCCAGATCGACTCTCCGCAAAGGGACATTGACGATGGTCGACCAATCTTCAGGTAGCCGGATAGGTAGGCGTTGCAGTAAATCACGCCCTCCAGTCTGCCTCTCGAAAAGACTGCCCCACTCCCAGGACTCTGCGCGTTCGACGAGTCTCGCCCTGGCAGCATTTGCCTCGACGTACCGAAGGGCGCAAAGGAGGTGGCCCTCTCCATTGATCACCTTCTTCCAGTAGCGTCGTTGGAAGACGTGGCCATTGCCTTTCGTTCGGGCGATTGCCCTCAGATCGCAGGCGCGGCCACGTTCGACGAAGTGCATGTACGCAGAAAGCGCGCACCAATCGTCTGGCGCAACCACCAAGTGGAAGTGGTTAGGCATCAGGCAGTAGGCAAAGAGCTTGACCGCAAAACGCTCGCGGGCCTCTCGCAGCAGAACGAGAAAGTCTCCGTAATCAACGTCTTCGAGAAAGATGGCCCGGCGGTCGTTGCCACGATTTACAACGTGCAGCACACTGCCGGGCGTGACGACATCGCGTGAATTCGTCATGTCGACCCCCCTTTGGTTCACGGGTAGTCGCAAACCAGATGCCAGCTCTGCTGAATTTACGAGAAACGTAAGGCTGGCGTGAAAGTGAAGCAGCTTGACTAAACCCCGACACCGAATACGTCGCGGTAGAAAGCGAGCTCCTCCTCGAGCGCGCGGATGATGTTCTCGGCCTTGCGGAAGCCGTGCTGCTCGCCCTCGAACGTGACGTACTTCACCTTCAGCCCCTTCTTCCGCACGGCGGCCGCCATCATCTCGGACTGGTTGGGCGGCACGACCTTGTCGTCCAGGCCCTGGAACAGGATGATCGGGCACGACAGGCGGTCGGTGAAGTGGATCGGCGAGCGCGCGACGTAGACCTCGCGGGCCGCGGGATATGGACCGATCAGTGACTCGTTGTAGCGTGACTCGAACTTGTGGGTGTCCTGCTGCAGCACCTCGAGATCGCTGATGCCGTAGTAGCTGGCGCCCGCCTTGAACGTGTGGTGAAACGTCAGCGCCGCCAGCGTGGTGTAGCCGCCGGCACTGCCGCCGCGAATGGCGAGTCGCGCCGGATCCGCCTTGCCGGCCGCCACCATCGCCTCGGCTCCGCCCACGGCGTCGGTCACATCGGCAATGCCCCACTGTCCGTTCAGGCGCTCGCGATACGCGCGGCCGTAGCCCGTGCTGCCGCTGTAGTTAATGTCGAGCATGGCGAAGCCACGGCTGGTCCAGAACTGGACCTTCGAATCAAGCACATCAGACGAGGCGCCAGTCGGCCCGCCATGCGTCAGCACCAACAGTGGCGGACGCTCGCCCGCCGGCGCCGTCACCGCTGGATTGACTGGTGGATAGTAGAACGCGTGCACGTCCCGCCCGGCCGCGGTGAACGTGATCGCCTCGGGCACCGAGATCCACGCCGGCTCAATCCGCTCGGCTGATGCCGACCGCAACACTTCGGTCGAGCGGTCCGCAAGCGCCAGCCTGGTGATCGCATTAGCCGTCAACGCCGATCCGCCAATGAAGTAGATCGCCTCGGCGGTCGCGTGAATTGACTCGAGCGGCTGCACCGGCAGCCCGACTGGCGTGAACGCGCGGGTCCGCGTCTCGATCAGCCCAAGATGCCAGCG
>CAMBHC010000017.1 GCA_945866285.1 Candidatus Sulfopaludibacter sp. SbA3
CCCCCCATCAGGAGAGAACCATGGCGAAGAAGGCAAAGAAGGCGGCGAAGAAGGCCAAGAAGCGCTAGGCCGCGACCGGGGCGGTTCTCACCAACTGCCCCACCTTTTCACCAAGACCGCGCGCGTGAATAACTCACGTCGCGCAACGAAGCGAAGAACGCCGGCATGGACAAGCCGAGTGCCAGGCGGCAGAGGCAAGTCGTGCAGCGGCTAGGTTCTTACGCATAACCCAACCTGAAGGGGGGGATTACACATGGCAAAGAAAGCAGCAGCTAAGAAGAAAGTCGCGGCGAAGAAGGCAAAGAAGCGCTAGTCGCTTCGTCAGCCAGAAGATCGGAGGGAGGCGCAGTCGCCTCCCTTTTTTCTTGTACCTACTGCCCGACCCAGCTCACGCCATCCCAGATCCGAATCCGCTCGATCGTGTCCCACTGCTGCAGGCGATCGACCACGTCCATTCCTGAAATGACCTGCCCGAACACCGTGTAGCGACCGTCGAGGTGCGGCTGCGGCGAATGGGTGATGAAGAACTGGCTGCCACCGGTATCAGCCCAATCGAGCGCCATGCCGACCGTGCCGCGCAGGTACGGCCGCTGGTTGATCTCGTCGCGGATGGTATAGCCCGGCCCGCCTTCGCCGTCGCCGCGCGGGTCGCCGTCCTGGACGACGAAGTCGGGCACGACGCGATGCAGTTGCACGCCCCGGAAGTAGTTCTTGCGCGCCAGGGCGATGAAGTTCGCCACCGTGCGGGGCGCGTCGAGGACGGCCAGCTCGATCTGGATCGTGCCGCGGCTGGTGTCGATGTAGGCCGACGGCGAATACTGCGGCGCCACGAACGTGTCGACCGCCGCCAGCTCGGGCACAATCGGCGGCGGCGCCGGCCGCATCGCCGACACGTCGCTCGTGGGGTCGAGCTGGCGCAGGTGTTCGGCCGACCGCAGCCGCACGGCCCAGTCCCGGTCACCCAGGGCCGACACCAACAGCGGCCGCGCCGCCGCCGGGTCGATGGCCGTCAACGCATCCAGGGTCGCGGCACGCGCCACATACAGACCATCGCGTTGCGACAAGGCCAGCGCCTCGGTCAGCGCCGGGACCGCGCCGGGAGCCTTGAGCGTGGCCAGTCCGCGCGCGGCCGCGGCTCGCACCACCTGGTCGTCAGCCTTCAGCCGCGCCAGCATTTCCGGAATCGCACTGGTGGCGCCGACCTTGGCCAGCGCGTCGAGCACCGACGGGATCACCCGCTGATCGGAATCCCGCAGCAGGCTGGTGAGCGGCGCTTCCGCGCGCTCCTTGCCCAGCTCGCCGAGGGCCGAGGCCAGCGCCGCGCGAACTGACCAGTGGCCATCGAGATCGAGCCCCGAGATGGCACTGATGAACGTGTCGGTGTCCGTGCGTGCGAGCGCCTGCAGGGCCGCCGCGCGTACCGACGGCCACGACGCCGACACCAGGTCGACCAGCAACTCCACGGCGCCGGCATGGTGCAATTGGCCAAGGGCGACGACCGCTTCGAGCTGGAGGTTCTGGTTGACCTGTGCCGAGGTGATGAGACGCATCAACACGGGCCCGCCGCGAGCCTCGCCCAGCAGGGCCAGACCACGCACGGCCTGGATGCGCACGGCCAGCGGCTCGCTGGCGTTATCGGCGATGGCTAAGAACGGCGCCGCGGCACGCGGGTCCTTCAACACCCCGAGGCCGCGCGCGGCAAAGGCGCGGGTCAGCTGCCCCTCGCCGGAGAGCAGGGCGAGCAACACCGGTACGGCCCGCGCGTCGTTGCTGCGCTGCAGCGCAAACGCGATCGGCCACCAGCGGCTGCGCGCCTGCCCGGTGCCGTCGACCAACGCAGACGAAAGCGCCTCGTACGACCCGAGCCGCACCAACGCGTACGCGCCGAGCCGCACCGCCTCGACGGCCGGTGGCTTCGGCGTGCCCATGTCGTCGGCGTTGATGCCATTCAGCACGCCGGCCGACAGGTGCGCAGCCACCATGCCGGCAATGGCCGGCGCCGCCGGCTTGTGCCCAATCAGGCCGAGTGCTTCGGCAGCCCTGGCCTGAATGGTCGGGTCCGTGTCGGCAACGGCGCTCGTCAGGGCCGGCGCAGCCGAGGCGTCGCCAACCAATCCCAATGCGAAGGCGGCCATCTGCCGCACCTCGGGGTCCTTGTCACTCTCGAGCAGCACGACCAGGCCGGGGACGCCCGCAGGCAGCCGCACGCGGCCGGTGGCCAGCGCCGCCCGACGTCGCACGCGCGCTTCCGGATCCTGTAACAGCACCAGGAGGTCGCCGCCACCGCCTCGCAGTTGCCGCTCGTCCTCGAGTTGCAGGATCCAGCGGATCTTCTGGTCGAACGCGGTCACCGGCGGCGTCGCGATCACCTGCGGCGCGACCACGGGTCCGCACCCGCTGGCAACGATCAGCGCGAACAGGGCCACCAGGGCGCGCGGCGAGTGGACTCGGGTCATAGGGATACGTGACGCAACGTTGCCTGGTCAATCCGGTCACGGACAATGTTCACGCCGATGCCTGGGCCCGACGGGACTGGAATGGTGCCATCCGCCCCAATCTCGATCGCCGGCTCGATCAGGTCCGGCTGGTAGTAACGCTTGCTGGCGGCAATGTCACCAGGCAGCGTGAAGTTGGGCAGGCTCGCCAGGTGGATGTTGTGGGCCCGGCCAATGCCGCTCTCCAGCATGCCGCCGTGCCACACCGGGATGCCGTTGGCGGCACACAGGTCGTGGAGCTCGATCGACTGCTGATGCCCGCCGACCCGGCCGGGTTTGATGTTGATGATCTGGCACGCCTTCGCCTCGATGGCATCGCGGGCAATGCGGACGGTGTGAATCGACTCGTCGAGGCACACCGGGGTCTTGACCCGCCGCTGCAGCACCGCGTGGTCCATCACGTCGTCGTAGTCGAGGGGTTGCTCGATCAGCAGCAGGTCAAGAGGATCCAGCCGCGCCAGCAGGTCGGTGTCGTCGAGCGAATACGCGGCATTGGCGTCAACCTGCAGCGGGATGTTGCCGAAGCGGGCGCGCACGCGCTCGACGGCTTCGATGTCCCAGCCCGGCTTGATCTTGATCTTGATGCGCTGGTAGCCGGCCGCCAGCTCCTTGTCGATCTTCTCGAGTAGCTGGTCGTAGGAATCCTGGATGCCAATGGAGACGCCCGACGCGATGCGGTCGCGCGTGCCGCCGAGCACCTTGGCCAGCGGCTGTCCCATGATGCGCGCGTAGAGGTCCCACGCCGCCATCTCGACGCCGGCCTTGGCCATGTTGTGGCCGCGGATGCGGCGCAGCGCGGGAAACACGTCGCGGGGATGGTCAAACGACTGGCCCAGCACCAGGGGCGCGATGAACCCCTGGATGATGTGCCACACCGTCTCGGTGGTCTCGCTGCTGTAGTAGGGATTGGCCTCGGCGACCGATTCGCCCCAGCCCTCGTGTCCGTCACCTGCGACGCGGACCAGCACGAACGTCCGGTCATAGGAGCGCCCGAAGCTCGTCTCGAAGAAATGGACCAGCGGCAGGCGGCACAGGAACAACTCAATCTTCTCGATCTTCACGCTACAAACTATACTCGCCAGCGCAGTGGCCTTTCACTATCTCGCCATCGAAGGCCCGACCGGGGTTGGCAAGACGCGGCTGGCCGAACGGCTGGCCTCCCGGCTCGAGGCCACGACGATTCTCGAAGACACCGAGAACCCGTTCCTCGCCGGTTTTTACGCCGACCGGCCGGGTGCCGCACTGCAGGCTCAGCTCTTTTACCTGCTCAACCGGCATCGCCAGCTCACCGGCAAGCGACAGGCCGACTTGTTCCTGCAGACCGTTGTTTGCGACTACGTTTTCGACAAGGACAAGATCTTCGCGTACCTGAACCTCGACGATAACGAGCTGTTCATTTACCAGCGCCTGTTCGACCTGCTCGCGAAGGACGTTCCGCCACCCGACCTGGTTGTCTATCTGCAGGCGCCGACCGATCTGCTGATGAAGCGGCTGCGTGAGCAGCCGGTGGACCCCGACCGCGAAGAACTCCCGATGCCGGACGAGGACTACCTGCGGGAGCTGAACGAGGCCTACCAGCATTTCTTCTTCCACTATTCGGCCACCCCGCTATTGGTGGTCGAGACCTCGGAATTCGACCCCGAGTCCGATGACGCCGCGCTGGACGAGTTGGTGAAGCAGATCAAGGGGATGGGCAAGGGGACCCGCTACTACGTCGCCCGAAAGTGAGCTAAGCTGAGCGGATATGGCTTGGTTCAAGAAGGCCCGCAAGCCCATTGCCACGCCCGAGAAGTCCAGCCGCGTGCCTGAAGGGCTGTGGGTGAAGTGTCCGGAATGCGACACCGTCATCTACACCAAGGATCTCGTCAAGAACCTCCACGTCTGCGGCAAGTGCGCGCACCACTTCCGGTTGTCGGCCACCGAACGCCTCAAGACGTTATTTGACGACGAGCGATGGGAAGAGCTGGCGCCGAACCTGACGTCGAACGACCCGTTGAAGTTCACCGACACCAAGCCGTACAAGTCGCGCCTGGCCAATACGCAGAAGTCCACCGGCCAGAAGGACGCGGTGATCGTCGGCGTCGGCCGCATCAACGGCATTGAAACCGTGGTCGCCTCCATGGAATACCGCTTCATCGGCGGCTCCATGGGCGTGGTCGTGGGCGAGAAGATCGTGCGCGGCATTGAACTGGCCCTCGAGCGCAAGGCGCCGGTGATCATCGTGTCGTGCTCGGGCGGCGCGCGCATGATGGAAGGCGCGCTGTCGCTGATGCAGATGGCCAAGATTTCTGCGGCGCTGGCGCGTCTCGATCGCGCAAAGCTGCCCTACATCTCGTTGCTGACTGACCCCACCACCGGCGGCGTCACGGCAAGCTTTGCCATGCTGGGCGACCTGAACATCGCCGAACCCAAGGCCCTGATTGGCTTCGCCGGCCCGCGCGTGATCGAACAGACGATCCGGCAGAAGCTACCCGACGGTTTCCAGCGCAGCGAGTTCCTGCTTGAACGCGGCATGCTCGACCTGGTGGTGGATCGGCGCGAGCTGAAGACGACCCTGGAGAAGACCATCAGGTTCATGAGCTCGAGCATCGCCCATGCCCCAAGCCCCGGTCCGGGGGCAATCTTGTCCAGCCAAAGCGCGAAGCGCGACGGCTGATGACCTCCCTCGAACGGCTGTTCGCCCTCGAACAGTTCGGCATCAAGCTCGGCCTGGACAACATGCGGGCCATCCTGGCGGCGATGGGCCACCCGGAGCGGGCCTGGCGGTCGGTGCATATCGCCGGCACCAACGGTAAGGGCTCGGTCGTGGCCATGGTGGAACGCGGACTGCGCGCTTCGGGGCTCACGACCGGCCGCTACACCTCCCCGCATCTCGACGTCATCGAAGAACGCGTCGCCCTCAACGGCGAGGCGGTCGATCGGCAGACCTTCGCCGCCGCGACGGCGGCCGTCTTTGATGCGGTGGACCAGGCGACCCGTGCCGGTTCGCTGACGGTGGTGCCGACCTTCTTCGAAGTCTCCACGGCCGTGGCCTTCGAAATCTTCCGGCAGGCCAAGGTTGACGTCGCGGTGGTTGAAGTGGGACTCGGTGGCCGCTTCGACGCCACCAACGTGCTGAAACCAGAAGTCACGGCGATTACCTCGATTGCCTTCGATCACGAGCGCCACCTGGGCACCACGCTGTCGCAGATTGCGTTCGAGAAGGCGGGCATCGCCAAGCCCGACACGCCGCTCGTGATCGGCCGGCTGCCGGGCGAGGCCGCTCGCCGCATCGCCACCGTCGCCGCCACCACCAGCGCCCCGCTGATCGATGCGCACGCCACGATCACCGACCGGATCTATCCTCCGCTCAAGCTGGCGCTGCCGGGACGGCACCAGCTCGAGAATGCCGCGGTCGCGGTGGCGATTCTCGAGACGTGGTCGGCACGGGTGTCGTTCGTGTCGACCGAGGCCATTGTCACCGGCCTGACCGACTGCCACTGGCCGGCACGACTCGAATGGCTGCGCCTGGCCGACGGCACCGAGCTGCTGATTGACGCCGCCCACAATCCGGCCGGCGCGACGGCGCTGGCCGCTTACCTGCAGGACACCAGCACGCCGCCCCTGCCCATCGTGCTGGCGGTGATGGAAGACAAGGACCTGGCCGGCATGGTGAAGCCGCTGCTGCCCGTGGCATCGGCTTTCGTGGCCACGACGGTGCGTCACTCGCGAGCCCACACCGCCGAAAGCCTGGCCACCGCCCTGCGCCTGCTGGCACCCAACGTGGCGGTGAGGGCCGAAGTGGATCCGGTGGCCGCGGTGTCAGATGCCCTGTCAGGATCGAAGCGCGCCGTGGTGGCGGGATCGATCTACCTCATCGGGCCGTTGCGAGCGACGCTGCTGGCGACGGGCGCCACGTCCTTCTGATATTCTCGATTTCATCCGTGCGGTTCCGCCTTTCCTTCGTCCTGACGTGCGCGATTCTGGTGAGCGCTGTCGCGCGACCGGCGCACGCACAAATTGTCCCCGGCTGGAACACCAAGCAGTTTGCACTCGAGCGGATTGACGCCGACCGCGTCCGGCTCATGCGTGAAGTGGAGATCGAGGGCGCGGCCGGCAGCACCAACGCCGGGCAGAAGTTCTTCGCCGACGACCTCGAGATGAACTTGAAGACGGGTGAGCTGACCGCCCGCGGCAACGTCGTGTTCCAGACGCCCACCTCGCGCATCGCCGCCGAAAGCGTGGTCTTCAACACCAAGACCAAGCTCGGCACGTTCACCACCGCCTCCGGCATTGCCCAGCTCGGCGCGCGCGGGCTCGAGAACCGGAGCATGTTCGGCACGCTCGAGCCCGATGTCTACTTCCACGGTGCCGTCATCGAGAAGATCGGGGCCGACAAGTACCGCATCACCAAGGGCGGTTTCACCACCTGTGTGCAGCCGACGCCGCGGTGGGAGATCGTCAGCGGCAACGCCACCGTCAACCTGAACGACTACGTGATGATGAAGAACGCCGTCGTCCGGGTGAAGGATGTCCCGGTGTTCTACCTGCCGATCATGTATTACCCGATCCAGGACGACGACCGCGCGACCGGCTTCTTGCTGCCGATGTACAGCTCCGCGACCTACACGGGCTCGTCGGTCAGCAACGCCTTCTTCTGGGCGATTAATCGCAGCCAGGACCTGACGCTGTTTCACGACTGGTTCTTCACCGGCAGCACCGGCGTCGGGACCGAATATCGCTACCTGTTTGGGCCCACGGCGCAAGCCAACTTCCGCGCGTATTGGCTGAACGAGAAGGAAGCGGTGGTCAATGGGGTGACCCGCAATGCCCACAAGAGTCAGGTATTCCGCGGCAACCTGACGCAGGGCCTGCCGCTCGGTCTCTCGGCCCGCGCCAACATCGACTACTCGACCGACGTCGCCACCCAGCAGCTGTACAGCAACAACTTCTACGATGCGACCACCAGCCGCCGCACCTTGAACGGCGGCATTACCGGCGCGTGGGGCGGGCTCAGCCTGAACTCGGTCTACCAGCGGAACGAATATTTCTACAACGCCACCGATTCCCAGACCGAAGGCCGGGCACCGGGCCTGTCCATCACTTACAGCGGCCGCAAGTTGCCACTGCTGCCGGCCTATTTCTCGATCAACGCCGATGCGTATCACCAGCTGTATGCCAGCAAGACCAAGACCCTCACGGTCGACAAGAGCCTGAACAAGGTCGACCTCGTACCGGCGTTGCGGGCCCCGCTCAGCAAGCTGCCGTACCTGATCGTCAACGCGACCGCCGCGTATCGGGCCACGTACTTCAGTGAAAGCCTCGCCGCTGACGGGCGAACGCAGATTGAGGAGGCGATCACCCGCCGCTACGCCGACCTGCGCGCCGACATTGTCGGACCGGTGTTCTCGCGCGTCTTCACGCCGAACAACGGGTTCGCCGAGCGCATCAAGCACATCGTCGAGCCCACCTTCTCGGTGCAGCGGCGGACGACGATCCAGGACCAGGGCCGCGTGCCGCAGGTGGGCGGCGCCTACGACACCGTGATCGGCGGCACCACCCAGCTGACCTATGGCCTGGCGAACCGGTTCCTGGTGCGCAAGCCGGCCATCGAAGGCACCCAGGCGGGATCGCCCCAGGAGTTGCTGAACGTCTCAGTTCGCCAGACCTACTACAGCGACGCCACGGCCAGCCGCTACGACCCGGCCTACGGCAACAACCAGGGCCGGCCAGCAAGCCCGTACTCACCAATCACCGTGTCGGCCAGGGCGATGCCGACGCAACCGATGGCGGTTGATTTCCGGCTCGACTACGACCCCCGTTCTGACGCGGAGTTCAAGGTCATTGGCTACGGGCTGAACGGCGTGTTTCGCACCAACATGCTGGAGAGCACGGCGGGCTGGAGCAAGCAGAACTACGGCACGGCCCGGAACGGACTCTCGAATAACAACCTTTCGCAGAGCACCCTGCTGCGTCTTGGCGGCGGCAAATACGGCGGGACGGTGTCGTTCAACTACGACATCGCGCGGTCTATTCTCAACAACCACCGCTACATCGCGTTCTACAACGCCCAGTGCTGCGGCATCTCGTTCGAGTACATGGCCTATAACTACGCCCGCAGCACCAACCTGCCGATCAACAAGAACCGCCGGTTCAACATGTCGTTTACCCTGGCCGGGGTTGGGTCGTTCTCCAACTTCTTCGGGGCGTTCGGCGGCGGAACGTATTAAAATCGCTGGCTGTCATGGTTAAAGTTCTCGTCACCGGCGGCGCCGGCTTCATTGGCAGCAACTTCGTCCGCTACGCGTTGCAGGCCCATCCCGACTGGCAGGTCACGAATCTCGACAAGCTGACCTACGCCGGCCGCATGGAAAACCTGCACGACGTGATCGACAACCCGCGCCACACCTTTGTGCACGGCGACATTTGCGACGCCGCGGTGGCGGGACCCCTCGTGGAAGCCGCCGACTACGTCGTCCACTTCGCCGCCGAGACGCACGTTGACCGCTCGATCATGGCGGCCGGCGACTTCATCAAGACCGACGTCGAAGGCTCGTTCGTGCTGCTCGAGGCCGCTCGCCGCAATCCCGGCTTGAAGCGCTTCATCCAGATTTCCACCGACGAGGTCTACGGCAGCGTGCCCGAGGGTTCGAGCACCGAGACCGACGAACTGAAGCCGCGCAATCCGTATGCGGCCAGCAAGGCCGGGGCGGATCGCCTCGCGTACAGCTATTGGGCCACCCACGACGTCCCGGTCATTGTCACGCGCGCCTCGAACAACTACGGTCCGTACCAGTTTCCCGAGAAGATCCTGCCGCTGTTTGTGACCAACCTGACCGACAACATCCAGGTGCCGTTGTACGGTGACGGCGGCAACATCCGCGACTGGCTGCACGTGCTCGATCACTGCAGCGCGCTCGACCTGCTGCTGCACACCGGCGCCAACGGCGAGACCTACAACATCGGCGGCGGCAACGAAGTGAAGAACCTCGACCTCACCCACGCTGTGCTGACGCTGATGGGTAAGGGCACCGAGCTCATCAAGCCGGTGGCCGACCGCAAGGGCCACGACCGCCGCTACAGCCTCGGCACCAAGAAGCTGGAAGGCATGGGCTGGAAGCCGCAAGTGCCGTTCGAGCAGGGCCTGCGCGAGACAGTGGCGTGGTACCAGGACAACGAGTGGTGGTGGCGGCCCATCAAGGAACGCGACCCGGCCTACAAGGCGTACATCGAAGCGCAGTACGGCAAGCGGGGCTGATGGCCGCAAGCGTCCTCGTCACGGGCGCGGCGGGCTTTGTCGGCAGCCACTTGCTGGAGCTGCTCGCGCGCGACACCGACAACATCACCGCGTGGCAGAAGCCGGGGACTGAACCCCTGGTCGCCGGCGACGGCGTACGCTGGGCCACGGTGGAGATGCTCGACCGGGAGGCGGTCAGGGCAGCGCTGCGGACGAGCCAGCCAGAGGTGATCTACCACCTCGCCGGCCTGCCCCATGTCGGCGATTCGTGGGGCAAGACCCGTGACACGTTCGAAGGCAACGTGCTCGCCTCCCACTATTTGTTCGATGGCCTGCGGCGCGAAGGCCTGAAGCCGCGGGTGCTGATCACCAGCACCGCCTTCGTCTATCAACCAGTCGAGCGCGCGCTCCTCGAGTCGGACGCGGTGTGTCCGAACAGTCCGTACGGCACCAGCAAGCTGGCCCAGGAAATGGTCGCCATGCGCGCGTGGGAAGACGATCGGATCCCGGGACTGGTCGCACGAGCGTTCAACCACATCGGTCCGCGCCAGTCGCCGGCATTTGTGGCGCCAGGCATCGCGAAACAGATTGCGGCGATCGAGGCCGGGCAGGCTGAGCCCGTCCTCAGGATGGGCAATCTCGAGTCGCGCCGCGACCTGATGGATGTGCGCGATACCGTCAAGGCGTATCGCGCCATGATGCTCTCGGCGACGCCGGGCATTCCCTACAACGTGTCGTCCGGGACGTCGGTGGTCATCAAAGACCTCGTCAACCTCTTCATCGCCCACGCGAAGGTCCCCATCAGGATCGAGCAGGATCCCGCGAAGTTCCGACCGGTGGACACGGCATTTCTCCAGGGCGACCATAGCCGGCTCACGGCTGATACGGGGTGGACCCCGACGATCCCGTTCGAGCAGACGGTTGAGGACCTGCTGGCCTACTGGCGCGGCCAGAGGGTCTGACCCTTACGCGGTCAGGCGCGCGATCAAACCGGCGATCACTGCGGCACGGGGTACGAGCGCCTCGATCTCGACGTGCTCGTGCAGTGCATGAGCGCCGTCACCGACCGCGCCGAACCCATCGAGCGTCGGCACGCCCAGCGCCGCGGTGAAATTGCCGTCTGAGCCGCCGCCCGCGCTGCCCTCCTCCAGTGTCAGTCCCAGATCCCTTGCCACGGCTTGCGCTTCCGCGAACAGGCCAGCAACGGCAGCGGTGCGCTCGAGCGGCGGACGATCGAAGCCACCGCTGACGGTCAGCTGCGCTCCGGCGATCTGAGGCACCAGCGCCTTCATGGTGCGCTCGACACGATCGGCATCAGCGCGCGTCACCGCCCTTGCGTCGATGATGGCGCGTGCTTCGGCGGGCACGACGTTGGCGCGGGTGCCGCCTTCGATCACCCCGACGGTGACCGTGACGCCACTCGCCGGATCCTGGAGGTCGTCGATCGCAATGATCTGTCGCGCCAACTCGCGGACGGCGCTGATGCCCTTGCCAGGGTCAAGTCCGGCATGCGCCGAGACACCACGCACGCACATCTCGAATTGGCCCACGCCCTTGCGGCTGGTCTTGAGGCCACCGCCTGGTAGCGACGGCTCGAACACCAGCACGGCCGCACTCCGTTTCGCTTCGGCCTCGATCAACGCGCGCGAGGTGGTGCTGCCAATCTCCTCGTCGGTGGTCCACAGCATGACGACCTGGCACTGGCCGAGTCCGCCCTCGGCCATGACGGCGCGCGTGGCCAGGGTCGCGAGCGCGATGCCCGCCTTCATGTCGAAGATGCCGGGGCCGTAGAGCCGACCGTTCTCGCGCTTGAGCGGCATGGTCTTCAGTTGCCCAGTCGGCCACACCGTGTCGAAGTGACCGAGGAGCAGGATCTGCCTGGGGCCTTGTCCGAAGCTGGCGCGCAGATGATCGCCAGCGGTCGTTGACGCCACGCGAGTGACCGTGGCCCCAAGTGCGGTCAGCCGTGAAGCCAGCTCAGCGCCACAGCGGTTCACGGCGATGGGGTCATCACTGGGGGATTCGATAGCAACCAGGGCTTCAATGAAGTCCAGTAGCCAGTCGCGCTGTCCGGCGCAGTAGTCAAGGAATTGGCGGGGCACGGCTCTATAATAAGCGGGTGTTTAAAAAGTGCTTGGGTGCTGAGGTGCTGAGGTGCTGGGGTGCGGCGGTGCTGGGGTGCTTGCGTGCTCGGGTGCTCACGTGCGCGGGCGTCTGCCTTGTGCTGTTGAGCAGCGTCGCGCAGGCGCAAACGCCTCAGCCATTTCCCAGCCCGAGAACACCGTCGACCCAGAAGCCGACCGCACCTGTGGCACCGGCACCCACCCAGGCACCGCAGGCACCATTGGCACCCCAGGCACCGTCAAGCGCGGCAAGTGGCGCGCCCACCGAAGCCATGCTCGGTGCGCCCATCTATCCGTCGGCGGTGTTCCTCACGTCATATGAGGCCGGCCGCGGGCAGCGGTATTACCTGTTTGGCGTCACCGTCCCGTATGGCGAGTTGGTGACGTACTACAAGACAGTGTTGAAGCAGAAGGGCGACGAGCTGTTCGAGTCGCCGCCGACGCACCAGTTCGAGACCGGCCGTTACCGCGACGAGTCGATGGCATTCGTGCCCAGCCTGACGATTAAGGACTACACGTACGGCGGGTCAGCAGGATTTCCGAATCCGAAGCCTGGCGCGACGCCGGAACGATTCCCGACGGTCATCCAGATCGTCCCGGCGCCGAAGCAGTAGTGGCCGTAGAGGCGGGTCTTTAGACCCGCCTAACTTTGCACATATATCTCGCCGGCCTTCCGGAACTCGGCCGACTTCTCTTCCATTCCCTTCGCCGCCTCAGCGCGCACTTGCTGGGTGAGCTCCATGCTGCAGAATTTCGGTCCGCACATCGAGCAGAAGTGCGCGACCTTGGCTCCGTCGGCGGGCAGCGTCTCGTCGTGATACGCGCGTGCCGTCACCGGGTCGAGCGCCAGGTTGAACTGATCTTCCCACCGGAAATCAAACCGTGCCTTCGACAGCGCATCGTCCCACACCTGGGCATGAGGGTGGCCCTTCGCCAGGTCGGCGGCATGCGCCGCGATCTTGTAAGCAATCACGCCAGCCTTGACGTCATCGCGATTCGGCAAGCCCAGGTGTTCCTTCGGCGTGACGTAGCAGAGCATGGCGGTGCCGTACCACCCGATCATCGCAGCGCCGATCGCCGATGTGATGTGGTCGTAGCCTGGCGCCACGTCAGTGGTGAGCGGACCCAGCGTGTAGAACGGCGCTTCCGCGCACCACTCCAACTGCTTCTCCATGTTCTCCTTGATGAGATGCATGGGCACGTGGCCGGGGCCTTCGTTCATCACCTGGACGTCGTACTCCCAGGCAATCTTGGTCAGCTCGCCTTGCGTCTTCAGTTCGGCGAACTGGGCCTCGTCGTTGGCATCGGCGATCGAGCCGGGGCGCAGGCCGTCTCCGAGCGAGAACGACACGTCGTAGGCCTTCATGATTTCGCAAATCTCGCGGAAGTGCGTGTAGGTGAAATTCTCCTGGTGATGCGCGTGGCACCACTTGGCGAGAATCGAGCCGCCGCGCGAGACGATGCCGGTCAGGCGCTTGGCGGTCATCGGGATGTAGCGCAGCAGCACACCGGCGTGAACGGTGAAGTAGTCGACGCCCTGCTCGGCCTGTTCGATCAGCGTGTCGCGGTAGACCTCCCACGTGAGGTCCTCCGGACGGCCGCCGACCTTCTCCAGGGCCTGGTAGATCGGCACGGTGCCGATGGGTACCGGCGAGTTGCGCATGATCCACTCGCGGGTCTCGTGGATGTTCTTGCCGGTGGATAGATCCATCACCGTGTCGGCGCCCCACAGCGTTGACCAGCGCAGCTTCTCCACTTCCTCTTCGATCGACGAGGAGACGGCAGAGTTGCCGATGTTCGCGTTGATCTTCACCAGGAAGTTTCGGCCGATGATCATCGGCTCAAGTTCAGGGTGATTGATGTTGGCGGGGATAATGGCGCGGCCGCGGGCCACTTCATCGCGCACGAACTCGGCGGGCAGGCCTTCGCGCGACGCGATGTAGGCCATCTCGGGCGTGATCTCACCCTTGCGGGCGTAGTGCAATTGCGTCACGGGCTGCCCAGCCTTCGCGGCGGCGCGGCGCGGGGCCACCCACGACTCGCGGAGCTTCGGCAGGCCGGCACGCGGGTCGTGTCCCTGCGGACCGCTGGTGTCGTACAAGCGGACAGGTTTTTCACCGCCGCCGAGGGCGACCTGGCGAAACGGCACGCGCAAGGTCGTCGGACCCGCCGGCGTCTGGACGACCTGCTCGTCGTAGACCTTCGTGGAATTGGGATAGGCCTCTTCGTACGTGGAGGCAACTGGTACTGGCGTGGACTTCTTCACTTCCGCTCTCCCTCCGCCGGTCTGAACCGGATCAGGTTCCAGGGTTTTTCTCAATCTCGCCGAAGCCGACGCATGATCGCGTCGGCGAAGGCGGATACCCCTGGCGGTTTTACAAACGTATCACGCGGCAGCCGTGGCGGTACTACTTCACCGGCCGGGCGGCAGGGCTCTTGAGCCACAATGTGGTCACCGTGTCCGGCCTCCGCCGCATCGCCACCCTTCTGCTCCTTTCGGTACTTGCCATGACGTCCGATCCCACCGCACAGACCCGCACGATCTACTGGGGCGACGAGGTGCCCGCCGGCTGGACCGGCAAGTGGCCCGCCGACCTGCTCACCGTACCCGAGCGCACGCGCTGGACACGCACCATGTCCACGCTGCAGCTCCACGAGTGGATCGCGGCCCTCAAGCTCAAGACCGAGTTCCTGCACGTCGAGACGATGTTCCTGAGCCCGCTGCGCAAGGCCGCGCCGGTCATGATCTTCGCCAACCCGCGGGTGACGACACCGGCGCAGGCGAAGGCCTCCGGCAAGCCGGTGGTCTTCCTGCTCGGCAACATTCACCCGCCGGAACCCGAAGCGGCCGAGGCGATGGTGCTGCTGGCGCGTGACCTCGGCGCCGGCTCGCGCCAGGCGCTGCTCGACAAGGTGATCGTGATGATCGCGCCGGTCTACAACGTCGATGGCACCGACACCTTCGTCACCCAGGACGGCGGCTACGGCAGCGAGACGCCGCACATCCAGGGCGTGCGCGAGAACTCGCAGGGCCTCGACCTGAACCGCGAGGGCGTTAAACTCACCTCGATCGAATCGCAGGGCCTCATCCGCACGCTGAACGCCTGGGATCCGCTGCTCTTTCTCGACGGCCACCTGATGAGCCGCGTCAACCACGGCTACGCCAACACCTATGGCACCGCCACCATCCCGGCTGCGGCGCCAGGACCGCCCGCCTACATCACCGACACGCTCTTCCCGGCCGTGCGTGAGGCTGTGCGCACCGGCTTCGGCCTCGAGGTCTTCACGCACGCCCTCGCCACACCCGATACCTGGCCACCGAAGGTGTGGAGCCACGACCGCGCGGCGTGGACGGTGGAGGCCAAGATGCTCGTCAACGCGTACGGACTCCGCAACCGCTTCGCCATCATCACCGAAACGCCCGGCCAGCCCACGTTCGAGCGGCGCATCTACGCGCAGTACGCCTACATGGCCGCACTGCTCGACTACGTGAAGGCGCACGGCACGGAGATGCAGGCCGTGGCCAAGAAGGCCGACGACGACACCGTGGCCGCCGTGCTCGCCGGCGCCGAGCAGGGCACGCTCACCAACTTCCTCGACGGCGAGTATCACTCGGCCGGCACCATCGACCTGCTGGCTTACCGCACCAACGAGCCGATGTACCAGCCCGGCACGAGCATGCTCGGCACGAAACCGGGCACCGCGTCCGGCCCGCCAGAACTGGTGCGCGGCGTCGACGACCTGACGAAGCCGGTGGGCACGCGCACCGCCACGGTGCCCCGGGCCTACGTGCTGCCGCCGATGTTGAGCGCGGTGGCGGCGAAGCTCCGCCTGCAGAACATCCAGGTCACGACCCTCACTGCGCCGACAAGGGTGCTGGGCGAACAATTCACGATCGACCGGATCTACCCGGTGCGCCGCGCCGGCTACGACATGACGACCCTCGACGGATCGTTCTCACCGGTGCTGATGCAGGAGTTCCCGGCTGGGTCGTTCGTGGTGGACATGGCGCAGCCGATGGCCAACGCCGCGTTCTACTTCCTCGAGCCGCAGGCGCGCGACGGCTTCGTCGGCTGGGGCCTGCTGGACGACGCGCTCAAGACGCTCGGCGCCGCCGAACGGCCGGTGGTCTATCCGGTGTTCAAGGCGCGACGGTTGCCCGGCTCGTAGCTCGCCCGGCCGTGCCGAGCCGCATAAGCGGTAGGTTGCAGACCTGGGCTTCGCGTGGGCCGATCTGATGCGGCGCGCGCGGCAAGCCGATCGTTAAGTAGCCTTCGGAAACGTGTGGACACGGTCGACCGTGCAGACTTTGATGTCGTACTCCGAATAGAACGACGCGCGGCCCTGCTGCTTGGCCTCGACATGCTCGGTATGAATCGACCATGCGCGCAGATGTTCCTCCGTGTCGAACTCGGCGATCG
>CAMBHC010000018.1 GCA_945866285.1 Candidatus Sulfopaludibacter sp. SbA3
CCATCGTCGGGCTGTTTTACGTGTCGCGAGGCTTTCAGCTCGAGACCGTTAACTGGCTGATCCGCAACATTGTCGGCTACGTCGTGTTCGCGGCCATCGTGTTGCTGCAGGCCGACATTCGACGCGCGCTTATGCACCTTGGCCGGGGCCGCCTGTTCCGCCTCCTTAATCGCAAGGTGAGCGACGACGACACGATTGAGGAGTTGGTGGTGGCTGCCACCACCCTGGCGGCAAAGAAGACCGGTGCGATCATCGTGATTGAACGATCGGTCGGCTTGCGCAACTACATTGAGAGCGGCATCCCGCTTGATGCGAAGCTGACCTACGATCTGCTGGTCAGCATCTTTCAGCCGACGTCGCCGCTGCATGACGGCGCGGTGATTGTGCAGCGCGACCGCGCGGCCGCGGCCGCGTGCTTCCTGCCGCTCACTGTGAATCCGCGGTTGAATCGCGAACTGGGTTCACGTCATCGCGCGGCAATTGGCATCACCGAGGAGAACGATGCCGTGGCGATTGTCGTGTCCGAAGAGTCCGGCCGCATGTCACTGGTCGAAGACGGCGACCTCGAACACGATATCGATGCCGAGCGGCTGCGGCGGCGGCTGAAGTCGCTGGTGGCGTTGCAGCCCATGGCCGGCAAGCCGCGAGCGGCGGGGTACTCACTAAGCTGATGGCGTACCATCCCTTTCGCAACCTCGGCCTGAAATTCCTGTCGACGTGTATCGCCGCCCTGCTGTGGCTGGTCGTCGCGGGCGAGCGCGTGGTTGAGCGGGTGCTGCGGGCCCCGGTGGAATTCCAGAACCTGCCGAGCGGCCTTGAGCTGGTCGGCAACCTGCCTGACACCGTTGAAGTGCGACTGCGGGGGTCATCGGGCGCGCTCAGCCGCATGGCGACGGGTGACTTGTCTGCGGTGCTCGACTTGCGGACCGCGCGGCCGGGCCGCCGCTTGTTTCACCTGACGCCGACCCAGGTGACTGTGCCCTACGGCATTGAAGTGGTGCAAGTCGGGCCGTCGACCGTGACGATGGAGTTCGAGGCATCGGGCGTGCGGACGGTGCCGGTGGAGCCCGGCATCGAGGGCCAGCCGGCGGCGGGGTTCGAGATCACCGCGGTCACCAGCGATCCGCCGACCGTGGAAGTCGCGGGTCCGGATAGTGCGTTGAAGCGGCTCGCTGCGGCCATGACCGAGCCGGTAACGGTGACCAACGAGACGCGATCGGTTCGCGAAGTGGTGACCATTGGCGTGCAGGACGCCAGTCTTCGGCTGGTCACGCCGAAGATGGCCGTGGTGACCGTGACGATTTCTCCCAGGCGACCATGAAACTGTTTGGCACGGATGGCATTCGAGGCAAGGCCGGCGTCGCGCCGCTCGAGCCGGCAACTATTGCGCGGGTGGGTGAAGCGCTCGTGCGCTCGTTGATGGACGGCTCCACACCGCATCGCTTCGTGATTGGCCGCGACACGCGCGAGTCGGGCGATTGGATTGAGCGGGAACTGGCGCGCGGCCTGACGAGTGGCGGTGCCACGGTCGTCAGCGCCGGCGTGGTGCCGACACCCGCGATTGCTTACCTGGCGCGCACGGAAGGTTTTGACGCCGGCCTGGTGATCTCGGCCTCACACAATCCGTACGAGGACAACGGTATCAAGGTGTTCGGCGGATCCGGCGTGAAGCTGACCGCGGCGCTCGAGGCGTCAGTGGAGAGGCTCGTGGCCGATCCGTCGTGGAGCGTCAGCGCCGAGTCAGGGACGATCGATCGCCGTGATCTCTCGCGTCCGTACCTGGCGCACCTCGAGCAGATTCTCGATGATGCCGGATCGCTGGCGGCGGTGCCAATCGTTGTGGATTGCGCCAATGGCGCGACGGCGGCCATGGCGCCGGCGTTCCTGTCATCACTTGGTTTCGATGTCCGGCCGATTGGCGTGTCGCCGGATGGCCGCAACATCAACCTGGATTGCGGATCGACGCACCTGGCCGGCCTGGCGAACGAGGTCCTGGCCACCGGCGCTGGGCTTGGGATCGCGTTTGACGGTGACGGCGATCGCGCGCTGTTCGTGGATGCGGCCGGCAAGGTCGTGGATGGCGACGCCGTGTTGCTGATCGCGGCGCTGCAGATGAAGAAGGAAGGCCGGCTGCCCGGCGACACCGTGGTCGCCACGGTTATGAGCAACATCGGCCTCGAACTGGCGCTGCGCGACCGCGGCATCAGCCTGGTGCGCACCGGCGTCGGTGACAAGTACGTGATGGAGGAGATGGTGAAGCGCGGCTATGCCCTCGGTGGCGAGCAGTCGGGCCACATCATTTTCGCCGAGCACTTGTTCACGGGCGATGGCCTGGCGACGGCGCTGAACGTGCTGCGCATCATGGTGCGATCGGGCCGCGATTTGGCCGACCTCGCCGGCGAGTTGGTGACGTATCCGCAAGTGCTGGTGAATGTCCGTGTCAAGCAGCGGTCCGATTACACCCAGGTTCCGGCGATCGCCACGGTCATCGACCGGGTTGAGCGCGGGTTGGCGGGACACGGGCGGCTGCTGATTCGTTATTCGGGCACGGAGCCGCTGTTGCGGATCATGCTCGAGGGCCAAGACCAGGCGGAGATCCGTGGCTGGGCCGCTGACATCGCCGCCGTAATGAAGGAGCAGCTTGCCTAAGCTTTCGGTCAACGTAAACAAGGTCGCGACGGTCCGCAACTCACGCGGTGGCGAGCTGCCGTCGGTGATCGAGGCGGTGCGGACGTGCATCGACGCGGGCGCGACAGGCATCACCGTGCATCCGCGCGCCGACGCGCGACACATCACGACCGCTGATGTTCATGACATCGCCAGGGAGCTGGCGCCGCTCAAGGGCCGTGTCGAGTTCAACATCGAGGGCGATCCTCGCCCGGACCTGATTGAACTGGTGCTCGCGGTGAAACCCGATCAATGCACGCTGGTGCCGGTGTTCCCCGGCGAGATCACCAGCCAGGCCGGATGGCCGGTCGATACACCTCAGGACGCGCTGGCCGGCGTGATCGGCGCGATCAAGGCGGGGGGTGTCCGCGTCAGCCTGTTCGTCGATCCTGAGCCGGCGGCGATTCGCTGGGCCAAGCGCATGGGCGCCGACCGCGTCGAACTTTACACGGAACCGTTTGCACGCGCGTTCGAGCGGGGACCTGCCGCTGCCGAGGCCAGCTTCGCGCACTACGCTTCCGCCTCGACCCTCGCGTTCGAGCTGGGTGTTGGCGTCAACGCGGGACACGATCTTGATCTGAAAAACCTCACGCTGTTCCGGACACTGCCACACCTGGACGAGGTGTCGATCGGCCACGCGTTGATCGGCCGCGCCATCTTCGTTGGATTGGGCCACGTGGTGAAAGAGTACCTGGCGGCGCTATGACGGTGTCAGACACCATGCCAAGAATGGCGTACTCGTGGGGGTACCTCCGCCGTGTCCGCGCCAAGTACGCAATTCTTGGCATGGTGTCTGACACCGTAATCGTGATGGCGCTCCTGGTCTCGGCCGCGGAGGCCTCGGGGCGCGCCGTGACGTTCCCCTCCCTCGACGGCACTTCTCTCGCCGGCGAGTTCTACGAAGCATCAGAACGGCCCGCGCCCGCCGTGGTACTGGTCCACATGTTGTCGCGCACCAAGGCTGACTGGAACAGTGTCGCGGACCGCCTGCAGGATGCCGGCATCACCGCGCTGACCTTGGACCTGCGCGGTCACGGCGGCTCGTCCGGATCGCCGCAGGCGCTGGCCGAGATGGTCCAGGATGTGCGTGCGGCCGTCCAGTGGCTGGCTGCGCGCCAGGGTGTCAGGCCCGGGTCGGTCGCCCTGGTCGGCGCGTCGCTGGGCGCCAGCCTGTCGCTGCTGGCCGCGGTTGACCAGTCGGCCGTGCGCGCGATCGGGTTGCTGTCGCCGTCGCTCGACTATCGCGGCCTGCGCACGGACGTAAACCTGGTCAAGCGAGTGGGCGGGCGATCGATGTGGCTGGCGGCCAGCGCCGAGGACCCCTTGGCGCTGCGGACCCTGCGAGATTGTGCCGCCGAGAGTTCGGGACCGCGTGAACAATTGATTTCGAGCACGGTCGCGCATGGCACGGCCCTCCTGGAGCGTGACCCCGAGGTTGGTCGCGCCCTGGTGGACTGGCTACGCCGCTCGTTGCTATCCTGAAGGTTCCCCAAATGAGAGCGGATGCAATCGTCTTCGGCATTGCCGGATCACTGTTCGGCTTGATCATCGGCTGGGTGCTCGGCACCCAAAACGCCACCGGCACGGCACGCGTGGCGGCTCCCGTGGCGCAGGCGGCGCCCGCCACGGCCGGCGCGCCGGCGGCGCAACAACCGCCCCCGCTGGATCCCGCTCGCGTGCAGGCGCTGCAAACCGTGGCAGAGAAAGATCCCAAGAACACCGAGTCGCGCGTGCAACTCGGCAACCTGTTCTTCGATGCCGAGCAGTATCCCCAGGCCATCACCTGGTACGAGCAGGCCTTCGCGCTGAACCCGGCCGACCCCAACGTGTCGACCGACCTCGGCGTCGCCTACTACTACACCAACCAGCCCGACAAGGCGCTGGCGCAGTTCGACAAGTCGCTCGCGACCGATCCCAAGCACATTAAGACGCTGTTGAACGTCGGCATCGTCCGCGCCTTTGGCAAGAACGACCTGGCCGGAGCGGCGAAGGCGTGGGAAGAGGTGGTCGCGATCTCGCCTGACTCTCCCGAAGGACAAGCCGCCAAGAAGGGGCTCGAGGGCGTGAAGAACACGGCGACCGGAACCGCGGGGAAATAGCGGTTGCTACGCCTGCTCCTCCTGCTCGCCCTCTTCTGGGTGATCGCCCGGGTCTTCTGGGGGTTCATCGAGGGAGTGGTACGCGGCGCGTCGATGCCGCCGACCGGTGGCGGCCGAGGTTCGAATAGCCCACGCTCGCCGGTGAAGATGCAGCCGTGTCCGGTTTGTGGCACCTACGTCGTGCCGGGCAAGGCGATCAGCACTATCAAGAGCGGCGCCCCCGTGCACTTCTGCAGTGAGAAGTGCCGCAGCGAGTACCGCAGCTGATGAACGCCGAAGAGCAGGCCCGCGCCGACATCGTCGAGGTGGGCCGCCGCCTCTGGGACCGCGGCTTCGTTGCGTCCAATGACGGCAACATCAGCGTCCGTCTCGACGACCAGCGGATAATCACGACCCCCAAGAGTGTGTCGAAGGGGTTCATGACCCCCGACATGATGGTGATCACCGATCTTGACGGCAAGCGCATTGCCGGCGAGCGCGAGCCTTCCTCGGAATTGAAGATGCACCTCGAGGTGTACCGCAATCGTCCCGATGCCCGCGCCGTGGTGCATGCGCATCCGCCCACGGCGACGGGCTTTGCCGTCGCCGGGATCGCGCTCGATCGTGCCGTGCTCGCGGAGGTCATCACCACCCTCGGCAGCATCCCACTGGCGGAGTACGCCACGCCGTCCACCGAGGAGCTGCCGGCCGCGGTCCGCAAGTACGTGAAAGCACATGACGGCATGCTGCTGGCCAGTCACGGCGCGCTGGCGCTGGCCGGCGACGTGATGTCGGCGTACTACCGCATGGAAACCATCGAGCACTTCGCCAAGATCAGCCTGGTGGCACGGACCCTTGGCCGCGAGAACGTGCTGTCGCGCGGCGAAGTCGACCGGCTGCAGGGCCTGCGCGGGATGTACGGCATCGCCTCGCCCGCGCCCATCTGCACCGACGAATCCAACCCGACGACGGCAGGGCAGTTGGATTGCCAGGTGGTGCAGGCGCCCGACTCGGCCGAGCGGCTGGTGCTCCACAGCATGCAGGCGCCGGCAACCGGCACGGACGGGGAAATTCGGCTAACATACCGCGAGTTGACCGCGTTGATTGAGGACGCGGTCAGGCAACTCAAGTAAGAGTTTCTGGAGGCAGTAAATGGGTGAAGCGCTCGGCATGATCGAAACCAAGGGCCTGGTCGCGATGATTGAAGCGGCCGACGCCATGGTGAAGGCTGCCAAAGTGACGCTGGTCGGGTGGGAGAAGATCGGCGCCGGCTACGTGACCGCGATCGTGCGCGGCGACGTGGCGGCCGTGAAGGCTGCCACTGACGCAGGCGCCGCCGCGGCGCGCCGCGTGGGCGAGCTGGTGTCGGTGCATGTCATCCCGCGTCCGCACGCCAACCTGGAAGACGTCCTGCCCATCGGCAAAGCCAACACCAAGGGCTAGCGATGCTGCTCGCCCGAATCGTCGGTACCGTGGTCGCGACCCGGAAGGATCCGCGCCTGGTCAGCTGCAAGCTGCTGCTGGCCCGCGCCGTGGATCCCAAGGGCAAGGCCGAG
This sequence comes from Candidatus Sulfopaludibacter sp. SbA3, assembly GCA_945866285.1. Taxonomy (GTDB): domain Bacteria; phylum Acidobacteriota; class Vicinamibacteria; order Vicinamibacterales; family UBA2999; genus 12-FULL-67-14b. The sequence continues at coordinate 6,302 of CAMBHC010000018.1, forward strand.
GGTAACTACCTCGTCGCGATCGACACCGTCGATGCCGGCGTGGGCGAAACCGTCCTGATCGTCAGCGGCAGTTCAGCCCGGCTGGCGGTTGGTATGAAAGACGTGCCGGTGGATGCCGCCGTCGTCGGCATCATCGACGCCGTCGACGTCGCCGAGTAACCGCCATGCAGCTCGCCCGCGTGATCGGGGATGTCGTCGCCACCCGCAAGGACCCCGGCTTCGACGGCACCAAGCTCCTCCTCCTGCAGCCCATTGCCGCTGACGGCCAGAACGTTGGCCGCACGCTCGTGGCCGTTGATTCGGTCGGTGCCGGCGTCGGCGAAACGGTGTTCTTCGTCCGCGGCAAAGAGGCCGGCTTTCCCTTTCATCCCACCGAGATGCCGGCCGATGCCGGCATTGTCGGCATCGTCGATCAGCCGCAGATCTTCACGAAGTAGCATCGATGATCATTGGCCGGGTCGTGGGCACCGTCGTCGCCAGTCACAAGCGTCCGCAATTCGAGGGCGCGAAGCTGCTGCTGGTGCAACCGGAAACGCCGCAGGGTGTGGCGACGGGGGCGACGTTGCTGGCGATTGACTCGGTCGGCGCCGGCATCAGCGAGCGTGTCCTGGTCGTGATTGAGGGGCGGGCCGCTGGCGAAGCGCTGGGCAAGAAGCACGCGCCGGTGGACGCCGCGATCATTGGTATCGTCGATCAGTTGGAGTTCGTCGAATGACGGACGACCAGATTCGCGGACTAGTGAGGTTGGCGATCCAGAAACACATGGCGCCGGGAGCGTCACTTTCCGACCGTAGAGGCGCGTCTTTAGACGCGCCTGCCACCGCGGCTTCGCCACCCCAACCACCACCCCTGTCGCTCAGCTTCGGCCGCTACGTGCTGCCGCGCGCTGACGACGACACCATGTGCATCATCGAGGCAGAGATGAAGTGCAGTCACTGCGGCTATTGCCAATGTCACGGTCATTAAATTGAAGCCATCCGTACTTGTTACCAGAAGACTGCCATCGTCGGTCATCGCCAGGCTCGAGGACACGTTCGACGTGGACCTTTACACGGGCAGCGTGGCGATCTCGCGCGAAGAGTTGCATCAGCGCATCGCCGGCAAGCAGGCGCTGGTGTGCCTGCTCACGGACACGATTGACGCGGCGGTTCTCGATGCCGCCGGTCCGCAGCTGAAGATCGTCGCCAACGTCGCCGTTGGCTACAACAATATTGATGTGCCGGCGTGCCGTGCGCGAGGGGTGGCGGTGACTAACACGCCCGACGTGCTGACCAATGCCTGCGCGGACTTCACGTGGGCGCTGATTCTCGCCGTGACCCGGCGGCTGGGTGAAGGCGAGCGCGTGGTGCGGGCCGGTAAGTGGGGCGGTTGGGCGCTCGACTACATGCTGGGCATGGAACTGCGCGGCAAGCAGCTCGGCCTGGTCGGCCTTGGCCGCATCGGCCGCGCCGTGGCCGACAAGGCGCCGGCGTTCGGCATGACGGTGGCCTACACGGCGCGCACGCCGGCCGGCCTGCCGGGTGCCACGCACATGCCGCTCGATCGCCTGCTGGCGACGTCAGACATCGTCTCGTTACACTGCCCGATGACGCCCGACACCAAGCACCTGATCGATCAGAAGGCACTGACCAAGATGAAGCGGTCGGCGTACCTGATCAACACGTCGCGCGGCCCCGTGGTGGATGAAGGCGCGCTGGCCTGGGCGCTCAAGGAGCGGCTGATCGCCGGCGCGGCGCTCGATGTTTACGAGAAGGAACCGGAGATTCACGCCGGCCTGATGACGCTGGAGAACGTGCTGCTGATTCCGCATCTCGCCAGCGCCACCACCGAGACGCGCACCGGCATGGCCGACCTCGCGGTGTCGAACGCCATTGCGGTGGTCACCGGGCAGCCGCCCCTCACGCCGGTGCCGTGACGCCGGTCGCCGGCCGCGTTGAGCGCGTCATGCAGACCATCGGTCGCAAGATCGAGGGCATGGAACTGCCCGCGATCGAAAAGATCTCCGAGGGCCAGAAGAAAGACGCGTTCCAGATCCTGATCTCGACGCTGCTATCGGCGCGGACCAAGGATGAGACCACGCTGGCGGCCTCCACCCGCCTGTTCAAGAAGGCGCCCACGGCGAAGGCCATGGCCGCGCTTACCGTCAAGCAGATCGAGAAGCTGATCTACCCGGTGGGCTTCTACCGCAACAAGGCCGTGTTTGTGAAAGAGGCCAGCCAGGCGCTGCTGGCGACCTTTGGCGGCCGCGTACCGTCCACGCTCGACGAGCTGGTGACGCTGCCAGGCGTCGGCCGCAAGACCGCCAACCTCGTGCTGATCCTGGCGTTCCAGAGTGAGACCAGCATCTGCGTGGACATCCACGTGCATCGCATCTCGAATCGGTTGGGATGGGTGCAGACGAGAGAGCCCGAGGCGACGGAGCAGGCGCTCTACCGCGTGATCGCCGCGCCGTGGTGGCCGCTGATCAATCTCTACCTGGTCACCTGGGGCCAGAACATCTGCCGACCGTTGTATCCTCGATGTGGCGATTGCGCCATCATCTCTGACTGCCGGCGCGTGGGTGTGGAGCGCGTCGGCAAAGCCAAACGTAAGGAGGCAGTTTGATGTCGGTCCGGATCCTGGCGTTCGTTCTCGCAAGCGTGTTGGCCAGCACGGTGACCTCGGCGCAGACCGCGCCTGCCAAGCCGGTACCGGCGAAGGCGCCGAGTGCTGCGGCCAAGCCGGGACAGACGTCACCTGGCGCGGGCCCGGTGATCGTGGTGGAAACTGAAAAGGGCACGTTCGAGTTCGAGACTTATCCGAACGAAGCGCCCAAGACCGTGGCGCACATCATCAACCTGGTTAACAAGCGTTACTACAACGGGCAACGCGTGCACCGGGTGGTGCCTGGTTTCGTCATTCAGATGGGCGACCAGGCGACGCGCGACATGACCAAGCAGGCCATGTGGGGCCGCGGCAACAGCGGCAAGCCGGTGGGCATAGGCGAGATTTCAAAGACGCGGACGCATGTCCGCGGGGCGGTTGCCATGGCGCATTCCGGCGATGCCGCGAAGGCCGACGCGCAGTTCTATGTGACGCTGGCGGACCAGCACCGGCTCGATCCCGACTACACCGTGTTCGGCAAGGTGATCTCGGGGATGGACGTCGTCGCGAAGATCGTCATGGGCGACCGCATCGTCAGAGTAACCGTGCGCGGGGCAGAGTAGGTATTCCCGCCAGGTCAGGGAACCGTTCAAGGAACTCGGCCGGCATGGGCGCCGTTACGGGTTCGTCCAGCATCTTCTTGAGCGTGGTGGCGTTGGCCACGGCCTGCGCTGAGAAGTGATTGTTCAAGAGCAGGTACGCCTTCTTAGCGGCCAGCTGCGCCTGCCTGACCTTGCTGACGATCGGCGCGAGTTCCGTCGCTGAGTAGTAATAGTTGTAGCGATCCTCGGCTTGGTCGTGGTCCCACCACTGCGCGGCGTTGCGCCCGTGGAAGCGCAGGTAGAGAAGGTCGCTGCCGGTCACCGCGAGGTCCTGCCGAACCGACGATTCGAACTTGGGTTCATCGATCTGGACCCAGGTGGCGTGACCTCCGCCCAATAGCGCCCGCGTCTCCGCAGCGGTGTCACTCCACGATGCATGGCGGAGTTCCACCGCCAGCGTGTAGTTGGCGAATGTCCGCATCAGCCACTCGAGATACGCGACGGCTTCAGGCGTGCGATGGAAGCTGGACGGAAACTGCGCCAGGATGGGTCCCAGCTTCCCGGCGGCCGCCAGCGGATCGATGCCGCCCTTGAACGCATCGACGTCGGCCTGGGAAACGGCGGCCTTGTCGCTGGTCATGCCCGGGTGCGTGAACTTCTGGAACAGCTTGACGGTGAACTCGAACGAAGCCGGCGTCCGCCGCGCCCAGCCCAGTGCGACAGTGGCCCTCGGCTGGCCATAGAACGTGCTGTTCACTTCCACGACGTTGAACCGCTCGGCGTAGAAGGCGAGTTCGTCGAAACCGCGCTGGCGATCCTCTGGAAAGGGATAAAAAATCCCGTTCCACGTGCCTTTTCCCGTAGGGTAATTCCAGCCTGACGTTCCCACGCGCAGTGGCATAGAGCTAAAATCATAAGTTCGTAATGCTGACGATCAACGAGATATTCCACTCTATCCAGGGCGAGTCGACCCATGCCGGCCGGCCGTGCGTGTTCGTTCGCCTGACGGCCTGCGACCTGCGCTGCCGCTGGTGCGACACCCCCTATGCCTTCCACGAGGGCCGCAAGATGAGCGTGGATGAGGTGATGGCCGATGTCGAAGCGCGCGGCTGCCCGGTGGTGGAAGTGACCGGCGGCGAGCCGTTGTTGCAGGCCGATGTCTATCCCCTCATGCAGCGGCTGCTCGATGCCGGCAAGACCGTGCTGATTGAAACCGGTGGTCATCGCAGCATCGCCCAGGTGCCGGCCGGCGTGGTCCGCATCATGGACATCAAGTGCCCCGGCTCCGGCGAATCCGCGCGCAATGACTGGTCCAACCTCGCGCTGCTGACGCCCACGGACGAAGTGAAGTTCGTGATCGCCGATCGCGTCGACTACGAGTTCGCCCGCGACATCGTCGTGCGCGAGAGCCTGATTGGCCGCGTGGCCGCCGTGCTGTTTTCGCCCGTTCACGGTGCGCTGGATGCGAAGCAGCTGGCCGAGTGGGTGATCGCCGACCGGCTCGAGGTGCGCGTGCAACTGCAGATGCACAAGTACATCTGGAGTCCGGAGACCCGCGGTGTCTAGGGCCGTCGTCCTGTTGAGCGGTGGGCTCGATTCCTATACCGCCGCCGCGGTCGCACAACGAGATGGTTTCTTGCTGTCGGCCCTCAGCATCAACTATGGCCAGCGGCATGCGCGGGAACTGGACGCGTCGCGCGCCGTGGCCGCCGCCCTCGGCGTCGAGCGCCATCTTGAGCTGGCACTCGACCTGTCCCAGATTGGCGGGTCGTCGTTGACGTCATCGGCGATCGACGTGCCCAAGGATTCCACCTTCGCCAAGGCTACGGCGGACAAGCCGATGGTCATTCCCAACACCTACGTGCCCGCCCGCAACACCATCTTTCTGTCGATGGCGCTCGGCTGGGCCGAGGTCCTGGAGGCCGCCGACATCGTGATCGGCGTCAACGCGCTCGACTACTCCGGCTATCCGGACTGTCGGCCCGAGTTCATCCAGGCCTTCGAACACCTGGCGCGTCTGGCGACGAGGGCGGGTGTCGAAGGGCGTCCGCTGACCATTCACACGCCGCTCATCAGCCTCTCGAAGGCCGACATCATCCGGCTGGGGTTGTCCCTCGGCCTCGACTACGGTCTGACGCACAGTTGCTACGATCCGCCGCCGTCCGGCCGCCCGTGCGGCCGCTGCGACAGCTGCCTTCTGCGTGCCGCCGGCTTTGCAGAAGCTGGTGCCACTGACCCCCTGATCGGCGCGGCTGACTGAGACCATTCGCCCGAAACCACCGTGGCACAGCCGCGCAAACGCCAGGTCTTCACCGTCATCGTGATTCTCACCGTGCCGCCATTGGATACGGCGCATACCTGACCTACGGTGAGCACGTGCGCCAGCTCGCGACCATGCCCCTTGTTGGCGGTCGAGATTAACTGCGCAACAACGCGCTGCAGGCCATCCTCGGCTCTTCCGAGCTGCTCCAAATGCAGAAGGACAGCATCCGGGTGGAGGTGGAGGAGAGGCCGGTGGCGCGGTATTCTTCTTTGAGTTGCCGATCGTCCCAGCGGACGAGTTACCCACGATGTCGCGTCCAGCTTCAGCCGGATCATGCGTTATGACCAACCGTCTCTACTACACCGAGTCCTATCGGACCGACTTCGACGCCACCGTTGTCGCGGTCGACACAGTTGATGGCTGCACGCACGTCACGCTTGACCAGACGGCGTTCTATCCCACGTCAGGCGGCCAGCCGTCCGACACCGGAACGCTCGGCGGCGCGGCCGTCAGCGAGGTCATCGATCGTGAGGACGGCACCATCGCGCACGTCACCTCAAGCGCGTTGAGGGTCGGCGAGGTGGTCCAGGGTGCCATTGATTGGGCCCGGCGGTTCGACCACATGCAGCAGCACACCGGCCAGCACGTGCTCTCGGCCGCGTTCGACCGGCTGTTTGGCGTGCGCACCGAGAGCTTCCACATGGGGACACTGTCGGCGACCATCGACCTGGCGCGCGAGGTCAGCGCCAGCGAAGTGGCGAAAGCGGAAGACGAAGCCAATCGCATTGCCTGGGAAGACCGTCCGGTGACGATCCGATTCGCCACGGCCGAAGAGGCAGCGAACATGCCGCTGCGCAAGGAGTCGATTCGCACGGGTCCACTGCGCCTGATCGATGTTGAGGACTTCGACCTCTCGGCGTGTGGCGGCACGCACGTCGCACGGACGGGCGGCATTGGCGTGATTGCCATCGGCGGGTGGGAGAAGTTCCGCGGCGGCTCGCGGGTGGAGTTCCTATGTGGCGGCCGCGCCCTGAATCGGTTCCGCCTGTGGCGCGATTCGCTGGCGGCCACGCAGAAATTCCTATCGGTGTCACCTGAGGAGATGGCGGCGGCGGTCGAGCGCATGCAGGCTGACAGCAAGGCGCAGCAGCGCACGTTACGGGGCTTCCAGGAGAAGCTGGCAACGCACGAAGCTCACTCGCTGGTGGCCAAGGCCGTGCCGATTGGCGGTCAGTTCGCGGTCATTGAAGCCCTCGAAGGCTGGGACGCGCAGGGCCTCAAGGCCATCGCTGTTGCGGCCGCGGCGGAGAATCCAAATGCCGTCGTCGTGCTGTTCACGACCACGGTGCCGGCGCTGGTCGTGATCGCGCGGGGCGGTGCGGCAACGGCGGACGCCGCCGCCATGCTGAAGGCCCTGGTCGCGCAGTTTGGCGGCAAGGGCGGGGGCAAGCCAGATCTGGCCCAGGGCGGTGGCCTGGCGGGCGCGACCGCGCAGCTGATCGACGCCGCTCGCCTCCTCGTGAGCTGAGTCCCTGGCGCCGTCGGCTTCGTCTGATATCGTACGGGGATGCAAGCGCTCCTCAAGAAGCTCCAGATCGAACCACTGAATCCCGGAGCCTGCTCTGGACCCGATGGGTGGCTCGCCGAGCCCGACGGTCACAAGCTGACTTCATTCAACCCCACCACTGGGGATGCCATCGCCGCCGTGATGCTCTGTAGCCCGGCCGCCTACGACCGGGTGGCGAACGCCGCCACCGCGGCGTTCCTCACCTGGAGGGAGCTGCCCGCACCCAAGCGGGGCGAGGTGGTTCGCGACCTGGGTGAGGCCCTGCGTGAACTGAAGGAGCCGCTAGGCGACCTCGTCTCGCTCGAGATGGGCAAGATTCGCGCGGAAGGTCACGGCGAGGTGCAGGAGATGATCGACATCTGCGACTTTGCCACCGGGCTGTCGCGGCAACTCTATGGCCTCACCATCGCGTCGGAACGCCCGGGTCACCGGATGATGGAGCAGTGGCACCCGCTTGGACCGATCGGCGTGATCTCCGCATTCAACTTTCCCGTGGCGGTGTGGTCATGGAACGCGGCGCTTGCCGCGGTGTGCGGCGACACGGTGATCTGGAAGCCGGCGGAGCCGTCACCCCTGACCGCGATCGCCGTGCAGCACATCGCCAACCGCGTCATGGCCGATCACGGTCTCACCGGCATCTTCACCCTGGCAGCCGGAACGGGCAGCATCGTCGGTGAAGCCATGCTGCACGACGCGCGGTTGCCGCTGGTGTCGTTCACCGGCTCCACGGCCATTGGCCGGCACGTCGCCAGCGCGGTGGCTGGGCGCTTCGGCCGGACCATTCTCGAACTGGGTGGCAACAACGCGATCATCGTCGCCGAGGATGCCAACCTCGAGATGGCCGTACGCGCGATCGTGTTTGGCGCCGTCGGTACGGCAGGGCAACGCTGCACCTCGACGCGTCGCATCATTGCCCACACCTCGATTCTGCCCGCGCTGACGGAGCGGTTGCTCAAGGTGTATACGCAGGTCCGCATTGGTGACCCGCTCGCATCGGGCACGTTGATGGGGCCGCTCGTCACCGCCAAGGCCGTCACCGATATGGAGGCCGCGATCGCGCAGGCGAAGACCGAGGGCGGCACCGTGTTGTGCGGCGGCGGCCGGCGCTCCGACCTGGGGCCGCAGTTCGTCGAGCCCACCATCATCCGCATGCCGGCGCAGTCGGCCATCGTCCGGCAGGAGACGTTCGCGCCGATTCTGTATCTGCTCGAGTACGAACGCTTCGAGGACGCCATGACGATGCACAACGACGTGCCGCAGGGCTTATCGAGCGCCGTCTTCACCGAGAGCATGCGGCGTGCCGAGGAATTCGTGTCGCCGCGAGGATCCGACTGCGGCATCGCCAACGTCAACATCGGCACCTCGGGCGCGGAGATCGGCGGCGCGTTCGGCGGTGAGAAAGAAACCGGCGGCGGCCGCGAGTCGGGTTCTGATGCGTGGAAGGGCTACATGCGACGACAGACCAACACCGTCAACTGGTCCACGGCGTTGCCGCTGGCGCAGGGCATCACATTCGGGGACTAGTCATGCGGCGTGTGCTGGTGCTCGCCACCGTGCTCGCGTTGCCGGCGGTCCTGTCGGGCCAGGCGAGCACGCTGCGGGTCACGGTCACCCTTCCGGAACAAGCGCAGCAGGAGGTGCCGGTCTCGCGGCACGTCCTGCTGATTAGCGACAATCCGTCGACCACCATTCCAAAGCGCGTACTGACCGGGCCTGATGGCGCGGTGTCGCTCCCGCTTGTCCCCGGCTCCTACACCGTGGAATCAGACCGCCCGGCGATTCTGGCCGGCAAGTCGTACGCATGGACGCAGATGATCGATGTCGTCGCTGGACGCACGGTCACGTTGACGCTGACCGCAGACAACGCCGAGGTTACCGAGGCGCCTGACGCGGTCTCGCCGGCCGCCGCCGGCACCCCGGGAAGCGATCCGTCGTTCCTGCCGGGAAAGTGGCTGGGCAGCGTCATGGCGATCTGGTCGCCGACGATTCGGGCAACGGGTTTTCTGTTCGACGCGCGAGGCCTGATCGCGACCCGCGGACTCGGGGTAGGCAAGGGGACGACGGTGGCAGTGCAGCTGTCGGGTGATCGGAAGGTGTCGGCCCGGGTGTTGTCGTCGGACCCCGCGCGCGACGTCGCGATCGTCTGGGTCCATCCCAGTGCCATCACGGGGCGTGCGGCGATTCCACTGGGTTGCCAATCGCCGGCCGTGCTCAACGGCAAAGATGAGATCACGGCGCTTACGGCGCCGCTGTGGCGCCGGGCTGATTCGGCGTCAGGCGAGGTCACCGGGTCGTCACCGTTTGCGCTTGAGACCGATTTGCGACTCGGGTTTGGCGGCGCCGGCGGTCCGGTCTTCAATGATGCGGGCGCGGTGGTAGGACTCACCGCGGTGGCGCCCGAGACAGACCGCAACCGATCCGGTGATGTCATGATCGTCCGCGCAGGGATTCTCTGCGAGGCGCTGGCGGCCGCTCAAGCGGCCCTGTCGTCAGGTACACCGCCGGAGACCCTCGCGCTCCCGGTGGAGCCGCCGCACCGCGAT
>CAMBHC010000019.1 GCA_945866285.1 Candidatus Sulfopaludibacter sp. SbA3
ACCCTTGATGTTACTCCTCGGCGACACGGCGTACAGGAATACGGGCGGCGCGGAGGTGTGCTCCGGGCCGCCCGAGTTCGGTTGCCAGGCGGGTCTAAAGACCCGCCTCTACGACATGGTGTGAGCTACTTCGAGGTGGTCTTGCCGCCGGCCGCGATCGCCTTGTTGATCGCTTCGGTGGTCTTGGTGGCGCGGAACTCGACGATTTGCTTGGCCTGGGTCGTGGCCTTGGCGCGGTCGGCAACGGAATGGCCGTTGATGGTCGCCTTGCCCGCCTTGACGCGCGCGTCGTACCGCACCGAGTTCGGGTCGTCGATGAACATGTTCAACGTGATGATCGGATCGTCGTGCATGTTGTCCGACTTGCCCTCGGGAATGCCGTTGCCCTGCATGTACTTCGACACGCTGGCGTAGTCGTAGTACTCGGCGATGTGGAGCGCCAGCGCCTTGCCGGCCCACTTCGTGGTCAGGGCTTCGGCGACGGCCTTCTGGCCGGCCTGGTTGCCGCCGCTGTCGCCGATGAAGATCACGTTCTTGAAGCCGTGCGCTTGCAGGCTTTCAGCTGCATCGGTGAGCACCGCGCGGAAGGTCTCTTCACGCATGGTCATGGTGCCGGGTGAGGTCATGTGGCCGGTCTTCGGCTCGATGCCGCCCTCGGGCACCAGCTTGATGATCGGCGCGCACAAGGCGTTACCCATCTTGCGGGCGATCGCCTCGCAGTTGGTGTGCAGCACGTAGTTGTGCTTGCCGGTCACCAGCCACGGGCCGTTCGGCTCCATGCCGCCGGTGGCGATGATGATGTTGGTCTTGCCGGCCTTGAGGGCGTCGCGGACATCGATCCACGTCATCTCTTCGAGCCACACCGTGTTGGTGGCCGGCAGCGGGTTGACGACGTCGTTGCAGTTGTAGGGATTCTCGCGGCAGTCGCCGCCGCCCATCGAGCGTGGATCCTGAGCGGGGCGCTGCCGCTGCTGGCCGGCGGGCGCACCGGCCGCGCCGGGCTGCTGCGCCGACACATACATGCCGCCAAGGGCGACCAGACTGACTGCGACGAGGACGTTTCTTTTCATGGTCATTTAGCTCCCAGCCTTAATGCGGAACGTGCCGTCTTCCATGCGCTCGCGGTACTTACCATGGCAGCTGGCGCAGGTCGCGCCGAGCGGTGTGACCGAGGTCTTGGCGGCGTCGAAGTTGGCGTTGGCCACGTTCATCAACACCGAATCCGCGTGACGCTTGCCGTCGGCGGCCCACTTGGTGGCTTCTTCGTTGGCCTTGGCCTTGAAAAAGGTTTCAATCTCGGTGAACGCGGTCTTCAGAATCGTCGCCTGTTCCTTGGTCAGGTCGGCGGACGAGCCATCGAGCGCCTTGCGCAGCGCGGCCTGGGCGGGCGGCAGCTTGGTCATGATCTTCTGCAGCGCCAGTTCGTCGGCTGACATCGCCGGAATCGGCTTCTTGGCAATGTCGACGCCCGCCGTGTTGATGACCGCGGTGGCGAGAATGACCGGCTTGCCCTTGAACTTGGCCTGGTCTTCGGCGGACAGGTCGATGGTGTAGCCCTTCAGCTTGGTGGCCACGTCGGCCGCGTCGAACTTGATCATCTGGCCGATGATGGTGACGTAGCCGTTGGCGTCGGCCTGCTTTTGCAGCGTCGGCGCGAGCACCAGCACGTCCTTGCCGGTGGACTTGGTCTTGTCCTGATCGACCGAGAACGACGTCTTCGTCAAGAGGGCCTCGACCGCGCCGGTCATCGTCACAAATTCGCCGACGTATTGATCGGGGTTGGCGGCGACCGAGCTCGCGGCGACGGGCACCAGGGGCTTCGGTGGGGTGTTGGCCGCCGGCGGCGGTGCCTGGCCGCCACCCTGGGCGGTCAGCGCGGTATACGAGACAAGGAAAGAGGCGAGCGCGATGCCGGCCAAGGTAACAGTGGATTTGGTTGATCGCTTCATTGGTCCTGAACTCCTAGCGGCACCCGGACGGATCGCTCTCGACCCGGTGCCGAACCGCCACATTGTAACGCACCGTGTGGGGCGGTGGCCGCGGGGACGTCTTTGTTTGTAACATCTGGCCCCGTCCGCGCGCCGTGGTGTAACCTCTCGATCGGTTTGGAGGCCTCGTCGTGATTAAAGCATCTGTGTGTCTCGCTCTCATCGCCCTGACCGCGCCATCGGCCTTTGCCCAGGCGCCGGCGCCCGCCGCGCCGCCGCAACCGCGGGTCGCCTCGGTCAACAGTCAGCCGCGTGTCGATGTCAGTAGCATGGCTCGCCCGATCGACATGCACGACAGCGTTTGGATTGAAGACCTGACCATGCTGGAAGTGCGCGACCTCATCAAGGCCGGCAAGTTCGTGATCAACGGTGTGCCGCTGGCGCCGATTGAAAAGACGATCGAGAACGGCAAGAAGAGGATCGAGTTCCGCACCGACGCCACGGTCGCGGCGATCAAGAAAGCGATGGGTAAGTAGCCGTCATGACGCGAGCAGGGGCGGCACTTGCGTGCTGGTTGCTGGCGGCGGGTGCGGTCTTTGCGCAGGCCTCGCTGCCCAAACCGGCCGGGCGGGTCAACGATTTCGCGGAGTTGCTCGGCGCGCCCGCGCGGGCCGCGCTCGAGCAGCGGCTGCAGGATGTCGAGACGAAGACCTCGTCCGAGATTGCCGTGGCGACCGTGAAATCGCTGGACGGGATGTCGGTCGAGGAGTACGCCAATCGCCTGTTCAAGGAATGGGGCGTGGGCCAGGCGAAGACCGACAACGGCGTGCTGATTCTGGTGGCGCCAAACGAGCGCGAAATGCGCATCGAGGTCGGCTACGGTCTTGAAGGCATTCTCCCCGATGGCCTGGCGGGGGAAATTCGCGACGAGCAGTTCCTGCCGCGATTCCTCGATGATGACTATGCGGCGGGCATCACCGCCGGCGTCAACCGCATCGCCGACATCGTCGAGAAGAACCAGGTGCTGACGCCAGAGGAACTGGCGCGCTTCAACAGCGCGTCGTCGGACGATGTCCCGGTGTTCATCCTGGTGCCGTTCCTGGGCATCTTCGTCGCGATCGGTTCCTTCATGGTCGGGATGGGCCTGCGCACCAAGACCGCATTCCCGATCCTCTTCGGCGGCTTCTTCTCGGGCCTGCCGATGCTCATGGCGCTGCTCGTGATGTTCACTGTCACGCTGTTCACGCTGGCACCGTTCTGGGTCGCGATGGCGGCGTGGGGCTATCGGTTGGGTGGCCGTGAGAAGTGGAAGGACACGTTCCGGCCCGGCAAGGGCGGCGGCACGAGCGGGGGCGGTGGCTGGGTCATGGGCGGTGGCGGCTTGGGGGGATCGAGCTCGGGCGGGTCGTCCAGCAGTGGCAGCAGCTTCGGCGGCGGGTCGTCCGGTGGCGGAGGTGCAAGCGGGCGATGGTAATCAGGTGGGGACAAACCTTTAGGTTTGTCCTTGGTCCGGGCATGAGCGTGGTCGGCGCCAGCCTGGCACTCGGCCTGGCCGCGGGTTGCACCACCGCCGGTGTGCGCGAGCGCGAGTTCGTGCGCCAGAACCTCGCCATCATCCCGTTGGTTGAAAGCGTGCGCGCAGCCTGCAGCACCGCTGTGCTGTTCGCTGGCGGCGACGTCTGCGCCACCGTGGCCATGGGCGAAGGCAGTGTGTTGCAGTTTGGCGCCCTCGGGTATCACTCGTTCGGCCCCGTGCCATCACGCGTTCGCCTCGAGACCGCGGGCGGGCGAACACCGCTGGTCGTCTCGTGTAACTCGCAATCACTATTTGCCGAGATCGGCCGCGACGGACTCTTCGGGCACCACTTCTCGCCGGGCTTGGACGATGTGGCGATGGCGATTCGGCGCCGCCGCGAAGTGATTGAGGAAATGGAGTTCTGGCCGCAGTGCCCGCAGTTCTGGGAGATGCAGCCGAAGGGCGGCCCGCGCTATCGCTACTGCGCGCAGGCCACCGGCGCGACGCCGGAGCCGCCGGCCCGGCCCTGCGACTAGTCGTTGGAGAGCGCGAAGTAGAGCTGAGCTTGATCCGTTTTCGTGGACACCTTCTGAAAGGTGGATACGATGGCACGCATGGGATCAAGCAAGGGCAGCCGGCGGGTACGGCGACATTTCTGTACGGCGTTAAGATGAGTTGATGCCCCTGCCGGCGGATGCCCATATCGGTTCGGTCAGCCTGACCGTGACCGATCTCGATCGGTCGGTGTCCTTCTACCGCGACGTCCTCGGCTTCACGGAACTCTCCCGGCAAGACTCGACCTCAGTCCTGTCGGCCGATGGCGCCGGCGCGCTGATTGAACTGCACGAACGCCGCGACGCCATCCCCAAGCCTCGCCGCAGCACGGGTCTCTTTCACTTCGCCATTCTTGTTCCCTCGCGGGCTGCGCTGGGGCGATCGTTGCGAAGGCTGGCCGACCGGCAGTGGCCGTTGTCGGGCGTCGCCGATCACCTGGTCAGCGAGGCGCTCTACCTGAACGACCCTGACGGCCTGGGCATTGAGATCTACCGCGATCGTCCGCGTGAGACGTGGCGGACAGCGCACGGCGAGCTCGCCATGGCCACCGACCCGCTCGACGTGCAGGGCGTGGCCGCTGAACCTGGCGCCGAACTGCCGTGGCAGGGGCTGGAGTCCGGCACGGTCATCGGCCACGTGCATTTGCACGTGCCTCGCATCGAAGCAGGCGAGGCGTTCTTCTGCGGCGAGATCGGCTTCGAGCCGATGGTTCGCGGGTACCCCGGGGCCTTGTTCGCCGCGGCAGGCGGTTACCATCACCACCTTGGCATGAACACGTGGGTTGGCGTTGACGCGCCGCCTCCCCCCGAGAACGCCGTCGGCCTGCGGTCGTTCACGATTGCCGCCGGCCATCTCGAGCGTCGCCGGGTCAGTGACGCCGGTACCGGCGTCGTCGTGGCCATGGCCGGAGGGGCCTGACCATGAGCATCCTCTTGATTGTCGCACTCGTCGCCACACTGGGGCAGGATGCCGTCGACCGCGAAGTCCAGCGCGTGGCCACGGAAGGCTGGGCTGCCGCGCGGGCGATTGCGCCCAAGGGCGGCGCCCTTGATCTGCTGGGTCCGGTGAACCTGCGGTTGCGGGCGCTGGACGGCTTGCCGGGGCCCGCGGCCCGCTATGCCGACGTCGCGATCCGCGCGGCGATTAGCGCCGCACAAGAAGAGCGCGACGAGGTGTCGGTGTTCTTGGCCCACGCGCGCGACCTGTCGGCGACCATGGCGCTGGTGGGCGGGCCGGCGCAGTGGCCGCTGCCGATCGACGAACTGGAAGGGGAACTTCGGCTCGAGGTGGATCAATACGCCGAGGCTCGCGACGCCTACCTGCGTGCGACCAGGCTCAAGCCGACCGCCAATGCGTGGATTGGCCTGGCCCGCGCCAGCGACCGCCTCGGCGACGTCGTCGGCGCCTGCGCGGCGTATTCACAGGTCACATCCACACCCGGCCTGCCCGCCGAGGTGGGAATTGAGACCTCGGTCTACATCCTGAAATGCCGCGTCTGAATTCCGACGTCCTGGACGAACTGGCGCGGCATGGACTGGCGCCCACGCCGGACACGCGGCCGGAACTGCTGCGCGAGCAGATCAACGACCTGTACCGGATCGAGATCCGCAAGTTGCGAGACCGCTGCCGCGCTGGTGAGTTCAGCGTCCGCGAGCTGCCCGGCCACGTGGTTGAACTGCGCAAGCGTTACCTGCTGCTGTCGATCCCTACCGCTCAGTGGGTCGTGCTACCGTAGGCCTTACGATGAGCGGGATGACACGAATCGTCCATCCGCTCGTTCGTGACACCCGCGGCGGCCCGCTTCGGCAGGCTACGTGGGATGAAGCGCTGCATCGGGCGGCGACCGGGTTCCGGGCTGTGAAGCACACTCACGGCGGCCAGGCCTTCGGCCTTTTCAGTTGCTCCAAAAGCACGAACGAGATGAACTACGCGGCGCAGAAGTTCGCGCGCGTGGTGATGGGCTCGAACAATATCGACAGCTGTAACCGCACTTGACATGCCCCGAGCGTCGCCGGTCTGGCGGCGGTATTCGGCATGGGTGGCGGCACCAGCTCGTATCAGGAGATTGAAGAAACAGACTGCATCCTCCTGTGGGGGTCGAACGCCCGGGAGACGCATCCGATCTTCTTTCACCACCTGCTCGCGGGGCTGAAGCGAGGGGCGAAGCTCTATGCCATCGACCCTCGTCGCACGGCGTCCGCGCAGTGGGCCGACGTGTGGGCGGGCCTTGATGTCGGCACCGACATCGCCCTGTCAAACGCCATGGCCCGCGAGATCATCGCGAGCGGCCTGGCCAATCGCGAGTTCATTGAGCAGGCCACGACCGGTGTCGAGGCGTATCGCGAATTGGTCGAGCCCTGGACGTTGGCGCGCGGCGCCGCCGAGACCGGCGTGCCGGCCGCGGTCATTCGCGAGATGGCGCACACTTTCGCCACCGCGAAGCGCGCCATCATCTGCTGGACCCTCGGCATCACCGAGCATCACACCGCCGTCCACAACGTGATGTCGCTCATCAACCTCGCCCTGCTGACCGGGCACGTCGGCCGCTGGGGCTCTGGACTCAACCCGCTGCGCGGCCAGAACAACGTGCAGGGCGGCGGCGACATGGGGGCCTTGCCGGATCGCCTGCCCGGATTCCAGCATGTCGAGAACGACGCGGTGCGGGCGAAGTTCGATGCGGTCTACGGCGTGGCGGTGCCGCCGAAGAAGGGCTGGCACCTGTCGGACATGTTCAACGCCATGGACCGCGGTGAACTGCGCGCCCTCTATGTGATTGGCGAAAACCCGGTGCAGTCCGAAGCCGACCAGCACCGCGCGACGCGGTTGCTCGAAGGACTCGAGCTGCTGGTGGTGCAGGACATCTTCCTGACCGAGACGGCGCAGCGCGCCGATATCGTGTTCCCGGCCGCCGCTGGAGCGTTTGAATCGGACGGCACCGTGACCAACAGCGAGCGCCGTGTTCAGCGCGTGCGCAAGACACTGAACCCGCCTGGCGAAGCGCGTGAAGACCTGGCGATTATCTGCGACCTGGCGCGCCAGCTCGGTCACGACTGGACCCCCGACGCAGAAGCGATGTGGAACGAAGTGCGGCAGCTCTCGCCGGTTCACGCCGGTATGAGCTACGCGCGCCTGGAACAGCACTCGGGCTTGCAGTGGCCGTGCTACGACGACCAGCATCCCGGCGAGCTGTTCCTGCACAGCCGGTTGTGGGAGCGGCCGGTGCGTGGGCCGCGGGCGCCGTTCTCCCTCGTGCGTCATGAACTGCCGCTCGATCAACTGGATGCGGAGTTCCCGTTGCGCCTCACCACGGGCCGCCGGCTCGCGGAGTACAACACCGGTGTACAGACAGGCGCCTATGCCTCGCCGACCCGCCGGGGCGAGACGATTGATCTGTCGCCCGAGGATGCCAGCCGCCTGGGTCTCGCGGAAGGGCAGCCCGCCCGCATCACCTCACGCCGCGGCGCCGTCGTCGCCCCCGTCCACATCGATCAGGCATTGCGTCCCGGTCTGACCTTCATGACCTTTCATTTCCCCGACGACGTCGCCACCAACATGCTGACGAATGACGCCACCGATCCACTGGTCGGGACGGCGGAGTTCAAGGCGACGGCCGTGCGAATCGAGCGTGCCTGATGGACCTGCACATCACCGGTGCCGAGGCGACGGACGCCGAGCGCGAGGCCGTCGATCGCCTGCTGGGTGCGCCCGCCACCGGATGGCAAGGCGCCGCGCGCGACATTGGCCGCGATGGCCGTACCGCGGTGGGCGGACGCCTGGTGTCCGGCGACCGCGATCAACTGCTCCCGGCCTTCCACGCCGTGCAGGATGCCATTGGCTGGATCAGCCACGGTGCGCTCAACTACATTTGCACCCGGCTCTCGGTGCCCCCCGCAGAGGCGTGGGGCGTCGTCACTTTCTATCACTTGCTGGCTACCGAGCCGCGTCCGGCGGCCGTGGCTCACGTCTGTGACGACATCGCCTGTCGCCTGAATGGTGCGGACCAGTTGTGCCGAGACCTGGAGTCTCGGCTCGCACATGCCGTTCATCGGTCGCCGTGTCTAGGACAGTGCGACAAGGGATCCGCGGCGCTGATCACTCGCGCCGGCTCGGACCCCGAGCGATTTGTTCTCGCGCCAGCGACCGTGGACCAGATCAGCACGGTGCTTGCCTCGCCGAAGCTCGCGGACAATCGGCGGGCGAGCGAAGGCGGGCCAAGTGTGGGTGCTGGTGCTGGTGCCAGGATCGCCAGGCGCATCATGGTGGCCGATCCCACCAGTCTCGCCAGTTACCGTCAGCATGGTGGCTATGTGGCGCTGACGAAAGCGATCGGCCTGGGCCCCGCTGCCGTCATCGCTGAGGTCTCGGCGGCCAAACTGCTCGGGCGTGGCGGTGCGGCGTTTCCGACCGGCCGCAAGTGGGACGCCGTGGCTCGCGAATCAGCCAGGCCGCACTATGTGGTCTGCAACGCAGACGAGTCGGAGCCCGGCACGTTCAAGGACCGCGTGTTGATGGAGCAGGACCCGTTCGCGGTGATCGAGGCCATGACCATCTGCGGGATGGCCACGGGATCGGAACGCGGGTTCATCTACATCCGCGGCGAGTATCCCGAGTCTGAAGCCGCTATCGGCGAGGCGATGAAGCAGGCGCGCGCGGCCGGACTGTTGGGCTCACGGGTCGCGGGCTCGAACCACGCGTTCGACATCGAGATTCGCCGCGGCGGCGGCGCCTACATTTGCGGCGAAGAGACGGCGCTGTTCAACTCGATTGAAGGCAAGCGCGGTGAGCCCCGTTCGAAGCCGCCGTTCCCGGCGCAGCACGGACTGTTCGGCAAGCCCACCGCGGTGAACAACGTCGAGACCCTCGTCAACGTGCTCGACATCCTGATCGAGGGCGGTGCGCAGTGGGCCAGAACCGGCACCGCGGGATCGACCGGGACCCGTCTGTTCTGCCTGTCTGGCCATGTCGCGAAGCCGGGCGTGTACGAGATCGAGTGCGGCCAGACGCTTCGCCACGCCATCGATCTCGCCGCCGGCATTCCCGGTGGCCGCGCCCTGCAGGCCGTTCTATTGGGCGGCGCCGCGGGCACGTTCGTCGGCCCCGATGCGCTCGAGATGCCCCTGTCGTTTGAAGGCGCCCGCGCCGCGAACGCGACCCTCGGCTCGGGTGTGGTCATGGTCTTCGACGAGACGGCCGACCTCATGGACACGCTGGCCCGCATCGCCCAGTTCTTCCGTGACGAATCGTGCGGCCAGTGCGTGCCCTGTCGAGTTGGAACTGTGAGACAAGCGGAACTTCTCTCGCGTAGAGGCGGCTCTTTAGACCCGCCTACGGTGCTGCTTGCCGAGTTGGGCCAGGCAATGCGGGACGCCTCGATCTGCGGCCTCGGGCAAACCGCCGCTTCGGCCATTGAGTCGGCGTTTGCCAACGTCCCTGCGCTGAAAGGACGAGCGTCATGAGACCCGACGAGATCTCCTTCCGCCTGCCGCCGCCGGCCGCGGCCATTCCCGCACGGCCACCAGAACCGGTGCCGACGATGGTGCCGTTGACGATTGATGGGCGGGCCGTGGAAATGCCTGCCGGGTCGACCTTGCTCGACGCGTGCAAGACGCTCGACATCACCGTGCCGACCTTGTGCTACCTCGAGACGCTCACCCCCGTGAACGCCTGCCGTGTCTGCGTGGTGGAAGTCGAAGGCGCGCGCGTACTCGCGCCGGCGTGTTCCCGGCAGGTCGAGTCCGGCATGGTGGTGAAGACCCGTTCCCCTCGTGTTGATCTGTCGAGGAAGGTGGTCCTGGAGCTATTGGGATCATCCGTCGACCTGAGCACCGCACCTGGGCTGGCCGAGATGATGGTGGAGTACGGAGCGCGTCCTGAAAGATTTCAGGAGAGTCTTGGCTCTGCGTCCTCGGTGTCCTCTGTGGCCCAACCCGTGAAGATCGATAACGACCTCTACGTGAGGGACTACGGCAAGTGTGTCCTTTGCTACAAGTGTGTCGAGGCCTGCGGCACCGACGCGCAGCACACCTTTGCCATTGCCGTGGCCGGCCGCGGCTTCCACGCGCACATCTCGACCGAACTCGACGTCCCGTTGCCGGACTCCGCCTGCGTCTATTGCGGCAACTGCATCGCGGTGTGTCCCACCGGCGCGTTGATGGCGACGCCGGAGTTCGAGCTGAGGCAAGCAGGGGCGTGGCGGCCCGAGACCCAGGCCGTGACCGATACGATCTGTCCCTACTGCGGTGTCGGCTGCACCTTGACGGTGCACGTGCAGGATCAGCAGATCGTAAAGGTGACGTCGCCATTCGATAACGACGTTACCCGCGGCAACCTGTGCGTAAAGGGTCGCTTCGGGTTCGAGTACGTCAATAAATAAACAGGAGTGGAAGAGCGGAGGAGAAACGCTTTAGCTCTTCGACTCCTGTGAAAGCTCTCGATTGAGGACGGCCCGGTCTAATTCGCCTTCCCAGCCAGCGACCACGATGGTGGCGACGCCATTGCCGATGAAGTTGGTCAGCGACCGCGCCTCCGACATGAACCGATCGACGCCGAGGATCAGCGCCAGACCTGCCACCGGAATGGCCGGCACCACCGCCAGCGTCGCCGCCAGCGTGATGAAGCCGGCACCGGTGACGCCGGAGGCACCCTTGGACGTCAGCATCGCCACGCCCAGGATGGTGAGCTGCTGCTTCAACGTCAGGTCGATATTGAGCGCCTGCGCCACAAACAGCGATGCCATCGTGAGGTAGATGTTGGTGCCGTCCAGGTTGAAGGAGTAGCCCGAGGGCACGACCAGCCCGACCACCGACTTGGAGCAGCCGAGGCGTTCAAGCTTCTGCATCAACGGCACGAGCGCGGATTCCGAAGACGAGGTGCCCAGCACCGTCAGCAGCTCCTCCTTGATGTAGCTGATGAAGCGGATGATGCTGAAGCCCGTGAGCGCGGCAATGCTTCCCAGTACGATCAGGATGAACAGCAGGCACGTCAGGTAGAAGCTGCCCATCAACATGGCCAGCGGCTTCAGCGCGGCCACGCCGTAGCGGCCGATCGTGAACGCCATGGCGGCGCCGGCGCCAATCGGCGCCAGCTTCATCAGCGTGTTCATCATCGAAAAGAACAGGTGCGAGCTGGTCTCGATGACCTTGTGGACGACGTTGCCTTCCACGCCCATCTTGGTCATGGCGTAGCCGAACAACACGGCCACGAACAGTACTTGCAGCAGGTCGCCCTGGCCGGTGAACGCATCGAAGAACGTGCGCGGAATGATGTGCAGCACGAAGTCGGCGGTGGACTGGCTGGCGGCGACCTTGGCGTAGTCGGCGACGGCCTTGCCGTCGAGCGTGGCGGGATCGGCGTTGAAGCCGGCGCCGGGGCGAACGAGGTTTCCCACCAGCAGCCCAATCACGAGTGCGACGGTGGAGACGACCTCAAAGTAGAGCAGGGCCTTGCCGCCGACGCGACCGACCTTCTTCATGTCGCCGGCCCCGGCAATCCCGAGCACCACGGTGCAGAAGATGATCGGGCTGATCAGCATCTTCACCAGCGCGATGAAGCCGTCGCCGAGCGGCTTGAGGGCGATGCCCGCGTCCGGTTGCGCGTAGCCGATGGTGCCGCCAATGACAATCGCCGTCAGTACCCAGAAGTACAGGTGTCCCGTCAGTCGTCTCATGTGGGTTCTAGCAGGAGACGAGGAGATCAAGAGAAGAAATGTCTTCACTCTTGATCTCCTGTTGAACTACTTGCCGGCGGCGCCGCCATCGGCGGGACGGCGATCGACCCCGCCTTCGAGCATGTTGTCCTTCGGGTTGAGGACAATCACCTGGGCCGCGCCCTGGTTGCCGCCTTCCTGCACCGTGTGACCCATGGCCTGCAGCATCTTGATGGTGTCGGCCGAGAAGCCGAACCGTTCAATGCTGATGCGGTCGGGCAGCCATTGGTGGTGCATGCGGCCGGCGTCCACGGCTTCCTGCGCGTTCATGCCGTAGTCGATCACATTCAGAATCGTGGTGAGCACCGTGTTGATGATGGTGCGGCCGCCGGGCGTTCCCGTAACCATGAACAACTGGCCGTCCTTGGCGATGATGGTCGGCGCCATGCTCGACAGCATGCGCTTGCCGCCGCGCGCGAGGTTGGCGGTGGTGCCGACCATGCCGCGTTCGTCGGTCAGGCCGGGCTGGCCGTTGAAGTCGCCCATTTCGTTGTTCAGCAAGAAGCCGGCGCCTGGCACCACAATGCGCGAGCCGTAGCCGTATTCGAGGGTGTAGGTCATCGAGACGGCGTTGCGCTTGGCGTCGACGATCGACAGGTGCGTGGTCTCAGGTGATTCACTCGTCCACGTAAACGAGTTGGTCGCTGACTTCGACGCCTTCTTCGGGTCGATGGTCTTGCGCAGGCCAGTGGCGTAGTCCTTCGAGATCAGCATCGGCATCGGGATGTCCTTCTCGAAGTCGGGGTCGCCCAGGTAGCGGGCACGATCCGCAAACGCGCGGCGCATGGCTTCAGCCGTGTAGTGAATGTTCTGCGCCGAGCCGTAGCCGCCGGCCTTGAGATCGAAGCCTTCGAGCACGTTCAGCATCTGCACCACCGCCATGCCGCCTGAACTCGGGGGCGGCATGCCGATGATGTCGTAGCCGCGATAGGTGCCCTTCACGACGCCGCGCTTCTTGGCCTCGTAGGCTTTCAGGTCGCCGGTGGTGATCAGGCCGCCGTTGGCCTTCATCTCTTTTTCGATCAGTGCGGCCGTTTCGCCTGCGTAGAACCCGGCGGGGCCCTGGTCGGCAATGCGCGTCAGTGTCTTGGCCAGGTCGGCCTGCTTGAGAATGTCGCCGGCCAGGTAGGGCTGGCCGTTCTTCGAGAACTGCGCCAGCGAGGCGGGGTACTTCTTGAACTCGGGGATCATCGACTCGAGCGACCGCGCCAGGCCGTGCGACACCTCGAAGCCGTCGCGTGCCAGCTTGATGGCCGGGGCCACCAGGTCTTTCCACGGCTGCGAGCCGGCTTCTTTCCACGCCAGGTGCAGCCCGGCCACGGTGCCGGGGACGCCCACCGACAGGTGGCTGTTGTGATGTGTGTCGAAGTCGTACTTGCCGTCCTTCAGCCACATCTCGGGAGACGCGCGTGACGGACCGACTTCGCGGAAGTCGTACGACACCGGCTCGCCACTCGCCGGGCGGAACACGATGAAGCCGCCGCCGCCGATGTTGCCGGCGGTCGGGTGGGTGACCGCCAGCGCAAAGGCCGTGGCCACGGCCGCGTCAATCGCGTTGCCACCGCCCTTGATGACCTCGAAACCAACCTGCGATGCGATGTCGCTCTGGGTGATCACCATCCCGACCTTGGCACGGGCGGGAGTCGAGCCGGCCTGGACCGTCAGCGACGTCAGGGCCAGTGCGGCAATCACAACAAAAAATGCGCGGCGAATCATGGAACAGCCTCCGGGCAGATTATAGGTGGCATTGGTGCCAAAGTGCCACGGTGCCACGGTGCCAACGTGCCGCACTCTGGCACCCCTGGCGCCCCTGGCGCCCCTGGCACCCCTGGCACCCCTGGCACCCCTGGCACCTATGGCACCCTTGGCACCTATGGCACCTTAGTCTTTATGGGCGTGTCGTCCCGATTGCCCCACTCTTCCCAGGCGCCGTAGTAGTTCGCCAGCTTGGTGAGGTCGTGGCCGATCAGGGCCAGGGTGAAGATGTCGTGTGACGCGCGCATGCCGACCTGGCAGTAGACCGTGACCTGGTCGGCGGCCGTGATGCCCTTGTCGCGATAGAGCTTCGCGATCTCGGCGGCCGGCTTGAAGGCCTTGGTCACCGGGTCCAGGGTGTCTTCCCAATACACCGGCACAGACGACTCGATGAAGCCGCCGCGCTTGATGCTGCGCAGGTCCTTGCCGTCGATTTCGCCCTGCGTGCGGGCGTCGATCAACTTCATGGCCGGGTTGTTGATGGCGGCCTTTACCTGGTCCGCCGTGGCGACCTTCACCGTGCCGGCCTTGACCGTGAACGCGCGCGGCGCCACGATTGGGGCGGCCGCATTGGTCGGACGCTGTTCCGCCGTCCACTTGCCCCAGCCGCCATCCACCAGCGCGACGTTCGAGTGACCGTAGTAGTTGAGAATCCACCACAGGCGCGCCGCGTAGATGCCGCCGCGCTCGTCGTAGACCACGACCTTGGTGTTGTTGCCGATGCCCAGGCGCGTCATCAACGCCTCGAACTCTACCGGTGTCGGCAGGAAGGTGGGCGGTGCCTTGGGATACCGAATCCAGTTGCTGTCCACGAACACCGCGCCCGGCACGTGGCTTTCGGCGTAACCGCGGTTGCGGATGTCGATTACGCGCACGTCAACGTCGCCGGCATGCTGGGCCAGCCAAGCGGTGTCCACCAACAGTTCTGGGCGGGCATGGGTGTTGGGCGTCTGCACGCCGAGGAGCAGGGCGAAAAGAAAGACCATGTCGGCGATTGTAACCCCGGCGTCGTGTCAGAATGACGGGAACCCATGACATCGGCTGTTCCCGTTACCTCCAAGCTTCCCGATATTGGCGTCAGCATCTTCTCGGTGATGACCCGCCTGGCCAACGAACACAAGGCCATCAACCTGTCGCAGGGGTTCCCCGACTTCGACTGTGAGCCCGCGCTGGTGGAGGCCGTGGCCAGGGCCATGCGCGAGGGCCACAACCAGTACGCGCCCATGCCGGGTGTGCTGGCACTGCGTGAGGGGATTGCCGCCAAGGTCGAGCAGCTCTACGGACCGCGCTACGACCCCATGACCGAGGTGATTGTGACCTCGGGCGCCACCGCCGGTCTGTATGCGACGCTGACCGCGCTGGTGCAGCCGGGTGACGAAGTGCTGCTGTTCGAGCCGTGCTACGACTCGTACGTCCCGGTGATTCGCCTGAGCGGCGGCGTGCCGGTGTTCGTCAGCCTGCGCTATCCCGACTACACCGTAAACTGGGATGAGGTCCGCCGCGCGATCACGCCGAAGACCCGCATCATCCTGGTGAATACGCCGCACAACCCAACCGGCATGATGTGGTCGGCCGACGACATGGCGCAGCTGCAGTCGATCGTCGACGGCACCAACATCTTGCTGATCGGCGATGAAGTCTACGAGCACATCATCTTCGACGGCCGCCGCCACGAGAGCCTGTTGCGCTACGACAGCTTGCGATCGCGCTCGATCGTGATCAGTTCGTTCGGCAAGACCTTCCACACCACCGGCTGGAAAGTGGGCTACTGCGTGGGGCCACAGGCCTTGATGGCCGAGATCACGCGCGTGCACCAGTTCGTCACGTTCACGGTCCACACCCCGTCACAGATGGCGTTCGCGGAGTTCGTGCGCAAGGACCCCGGCGCCAAAGAGCTGCCAGGGTTTTACCAGAAGAAGCGGGACCTGTTCCTGCAGCTGACGGCCGGCTCGCGCTTCAAACCGCTACCGTGCGACGGCACCTACTTCCAGTTGATGGACTACTCGGCGATCTCGAACGAGACGGATAAGGAGATCGCGAACCGGCTGATCACCGAACACGGCGTCGCCTCGATCCCCGTGTCGGCGTTCCTCTACAAGGACACCGGCGGGCCGGTGCTGCGGTTCTGCTTCGCCAAGAAGGACGAAACGCTGACTGCCGCCGCCGAACGCCTGGTGAAAATCTAGCCACAGAGGACACCGAGGACACCGAGCCAAACTTTCAAAATGCCTATCGGCTTCGTCGAAGCTTGATCGCATTTAGAAAAGCATTCTCTGCGTTCTCTGTGTGCTCTGTGGCTAAAGGATTCGACGCAGGTAGTGTTCGA
>CAMBHC010000020.1 GCA_945866285.1 Candidatus Sulfopaludibacter sp. SbA3
AGGTGGCAATTTCTGCGAACGCATCGGCCCCAATGACGAAGAATAATTGCTGCGTCGAGGTCGCCCGCAGCGCCGTCAGCGTATCGAACGTGTACGACGGGCCGTTACGCTTCAGCTCGATGTCCGACCCGGTCCAACCCTGCTGTTCCGCGGCCGCCATGCTCACCATGGCCAACCGGTCCTCGGGTGAGGCGCCAGCGGATCGATGGGGCGGCATGCGCGAAGGCACGACCAGGACCTGCGCCAGCCCAAGTGCGGCTTGCGCGCATACGCCGGCAGCGATGTGACCGTTGTGAATGGGATCGAACGTGCCGCCGAGGACGCCGAGCGTCATCGTTTCTTGGGCGTGCCGCTGCGCAAGGGCGGCATCAGCGCGGGGTTGTAATCCGCCGGCACCTCGTGCCCTTCGTCTTCGTCCTCATCGACTGCGATGGCCTTCGCTTCGAGCTCACGGGCCTTGGCGATGATCGGCCACGCGGCTTCGATCAGTTCCTTCACGCCCGTCCCGGCGACGGCGGAGATCTCGAAGAACTTGAGCTTGAGTTTCTTGGCGCGCTTCTCGAGTGCGGTCACGCGCTTCGGATCGTCCACTGCGTCGATCTTGTTCGCCGCCACCAGGTGTGGCTTCTTCAGCAGCTCTGGATTGTAGAGCTTGAGTTCCTTGCGGATGGTGTCGAAGTCTTCAACTGCGTCTCGGCCGGACGCACTGGAGACATCCACCAGGTGAATGATCACCTTCGTGCGTTCGATGTGGCGCAGAAACTGGTGACCCAGGCCGTGACCTTCGTGCGCGCCCTCGATCAACCCGGGGACGTCGGCGACGACGAAGTCGCGGTCGCCGCTGAGTGCCACGACGCCGAGGTTCGGCGTAAGGGTGGTGAACGGGTAGGCCGCAATCTTGGGCTTGGCGGCCGAGATCACCGAGATCAACGTCGACTTGCCGGCGTTGGGATAGCCGACGAGGCCGACATCGGCCAGCAGCTTCAGCTTGAGGTGAAGATTGAATTCGAGCCCGGGCTCGCCAGGCTGCACCTTCCGCGGCGCGCGATTGGTCGAGGTCGCGAAGTGCGCGTTGCCGAGGCCACCCCGTCCGCCTTGCGCCAGCAACACGCGCTGGCCGACGACGGTGAGGTCGGCGGCTTGCTGCTTTTCTCCCGTATCGGGGTCGACCTTGAAAACCAGCGTGCCGACGGGCACGGGGATCTCGAGATCGCGTCCGCCACGGCCGGTACGCAGCGCACCCGCGCCGTTGCCGCCACGCTGGGCTTTATAGTCGGGATTGAAGCGGAAGTGGACGAGCGTGTTGCGGTGAGGGTCGGCGACGAGGAACACGGAACCGCCCGCGCCACCGTTACCGCCATCAGGTCCGCCCTTAGGGACGAACTTCTCACGACGGAAGCTGAGGGCCCCCCCGCCTCCGTCGCCTGCTTTGACGTGGATGTCGACTTCGTCGACGAACACTTACTTAGTTACTCGACCGGGTGGACCGAGATAAAGCGTCCGCGCTGACCGTGATCTTCGAACTTCACCTTGCCGGTGACCTTCGCGAAGAGCGTGTCGTCCTTGCCGAGGCCGACATTCAGCCCGGGCTGGTACTTGCGGCCACGCTGGCGCACGAGGATCGACCCGCCGGTGACGAGGTTGCCCTCGAAGCGCTTGACGCCGAGCCGCTGCGAGTTGCTATCGCGGCCGTTACGAGACGATCCCTGACCTTTTTTAGTAGCCATTTACGCTAAGACCTGGATGTCGGTGATGCGAACGCGCGTCAGGAGGCTGCGATGGCCCTTCGTCCGACGGTACTGCTTGCGCCGCTTCTTCTTGAACACGCGGATTTTCTTGGTCTTGTCGAGCTCGCCGATGACGCCGACCACCTTGGCGCCCGTCACGAACGGGGTGCCAGCGGTCACGTCGCCCGCATCATTGCTGATGAGGAGGACCTGGTCGAACGAGACTTCGCCGCCGGCTTCACCGGCGTTGTGTCCGTCGATGGCGATGATGGCGCCCGTCTCGACACGGAACTGGCGGCCCGAGGCCTGGATGATTGCAAACACGGTCAACTCTCCGAATCAGGCAGCGGAACTGAATTTCCGCGCCACAGGAACTACAAAGGATACCACAGGGCAAGGCGGGACTGACGTCCAGCCCTTCTGGCACTACTTGAGAAGGGTGCGGGTTCCCTTTATCTTCTGTGAACTCAACGTGTTAAGGAAGACCGGGAGCAGCCGATCCATGAGCTCGAAATAGGACGACAGGGCCGGGGTCTGCTGGTTGGCGTTATAAAGAATTTCTTCCCGGAACGTCTCGCTGTGCAGGGTTTCGCCGGTGCGGCCGTCGATGAAGATAAACGTGGGGCGGAGAACAAAGCCCTTGCGCTCCATGTAGGTGCGGACCGGGACAACCTGGCGGCGGCCGAACGAGTCGTAGACTTCCTGCTCGCGCTGGACGAATCCCGAACGCTGTTGCGGTGCGAACAGCACCGCGCCGGTCACGATCAGCGGCTGCTGGAACTCCTCGCCAATCCGCTTCCAGTACGCGACGTTGGCGAAGATGTGGTTGTACGGCTCGAGGTCTTTCTCGTCGTTGAAGACCGGCGGCTTGCCCGGGTCGGGCTCCTGGACAGGCGCGACCGCCTGCTGATTGGGGATCGGCGGCGCCGGGGTCTCGCCACTCGGCTTGGCAACTTCGAGCAGGGGCAGCGTGTCGGCATCAATCACGCGCATGATGCCCTTGTTGCGCAGCTGGCTACGCAGCAGGCGCACCGTCTCCATGTTGGCGTCGACATCTTCATTGGCGCCGGCGATGAAGCCGGCAATGAAGATGCGCTGGAAGGGCGTCACGTCCAGCTTGGACTGGATCGGCGTTTCAATGGGGATCTCGGTATAGCTGGCAGAGCACGCCACGAGGGCGGCTACCAGCGCCAAGCTAACGCTGAGCGCCGTCTTTCTGAGCCGCGCGGTCATTGATTTCCTTGAACAGGTCGTAGTTCTGCCGGACGAGCGCATTGTTGGGTTCGAGTGCGAGTGCCTTTTCGTAGGCCGCTCGTGCCTTTGCCAATTGACCTTCGTGCTCGTAGGCCACGGCGAGGTTGTTGAACGCTGCAGCGTAGGCGGGATCGAGCTGGGCGGCGCGTTCCCAGCGGTAGATCGCCTCTTTCCACAGACCCCGCTGCGCTACCTGGATGCCGAATTCGACTTGTTCCTTGGCCTGACCCCGCTGCTCGGCCCACGCATGTGGAGCCGACGCCACGACCACGAACAACGCCAAAACCAGAGGGCGGACAGACATGGGTACTACTTCGCACTATAGCGGCCTACCCCGAGGGGGGCAAGTACGGTATCGTCGTCTTCGGTCAGGCGGTCGTCAGCCGAGGTTTCCGCATGGAATCCATCAGGCTCGGGTCGTCTCGTTTTCCCGCCCTTCTCGCCGAGATCCCCAATCCGCCGCAGGTTTTGTGGTTCCGCGGTGATCTATCCATCTGCGACAAGACCGTGGTCGCCGTCGTCGGCGCCCGAACCGCGTCGCGTGAGGGCATGGCGGCGGCTGAGGCCATCGCCGGTGACCTGGCGCGGGCCGGCGTGGTCATCGCCAGCGGGCTCGCGCGCGGCATTGACGCCGCAGCGCACACCGGCGCGTTGGAGGCTGGCGGTACGACCGTCGCCGTGCTGGGTACCGGGCTCGATGTCGTCTATCCCCCCGAGAACCAGGGACTGTTCGAGCGCATTGGCCACTCGGGGTTGCTGATGAGCGAATTCCCTCCAGGCACGTTGCCGTTTCCCGGGAACTTCCCGAAGCGCAATCGCATCATCAGCGGGCTGTCGCGTGCAGTCCTGGTCGTCGAGGCTGCCGAGAAGAGCGGGTCACTGATCACCGCGAGACTGGCCGCCGATCAGGGGCGCGACGTCATGGCCATGCCGGGGTTGACCGCCGGTGGGCGCAATCGCGGCGCCCACGCCTTATTGAGGGATGGGGCAAAGCTCGTGGAGTCAGCGGTCGATATCCTGCAAGAGCTGGGCATTGGCCACACCGGGTCGGCGTTGTCAGAAAACCCGGAAACCGTTGAATTCACGGTAGATGACATTGCTGCCGAGCTGAAAATTTCCGCGGGCGATGCGCTGGCCCGGCTGCTCGAATGGGAACTGACCGGAGAAATTCGCCGAATTGGATCGGGTCGCTTCGTTCGTTCCCGGAGTAAGGTGTAGTTCGATGCCGATACCGTTAGTGATTGTCGAATCCCCGGCCAAAGCCCGGACCTTGTCGCGTTTTCTCGGGAAGAACTACCGCGTGGAGGCCAGTTATGGCCACATCAGGGACCTTCCAGAATCTGCCGCCGAGGTGCCTGCCGAGATCAAGGGCAAGTCCTGGGGCCGGATGGGCATCGACACCGACGGCGACTTCACGCCGTATTACGTGGTGCCAGGCGACAAGAAGAAGAACGTCACGGCCCTCAAGGCCGCGATGAAAGACGCCTCGGAACTGATTCTCGCAACCGACCCCGACCGCGAGGGCGAGGCGATCAGCTGGCACTTGAAAGAACTGCTCAAGCCCAAGGTCAAGGTTCGCCGCATCGTCTTTCACGAAATCACCGAAGAGGCGGTGAAGGCGGCGTTGGCCGAGCAACACGACGTGGACGAGAACCTGGTCCGCGCGCAAGAGAGCCGTCGCATTCTCGATCGCCTCTACGGCTACACCCTGTCGCCGGTGCTGTGGAAGAAGGTGCAGACCGGCCTCAGTGCGGGCCGCGTGCAGAGCGTCGCCGTCCGCGTGATCGTCGAGCGCGAGGAAGAACGCCTGGCATTCCGCACCGCCAGCTATTGGGATCTCGAGGCGAAGCTGCGTGGCGGCGCCATTGAGTTCCCCGCCACGCTGGCCAAGGTCGGCGGCCAGCGCGTCGCGACCGGCAAGGACTTCGACAGCAAGGGCGTGCTCGAGTCGAGCACCGTCCGCCTGCTCGACGAGAAGACCGCCACCGAGTTCCGCGACACGCTGATGCGCAAGTTGCCGTGGTCGGTGACGAGCGTCGAAGAAAAGCCCTATACCCAGCGGCCATCGCCGCCGTTTACGACCTCGACGCTGCAGCAGGAGGCCAACCGCAAGCTTGGCTACACATCCGAGCGCACCATGCAGATTGCCCAGCGGCTGTTCCAGGGTATGGACCTGGGCGGCGGCGATCTCGAAGGTTTGATCTCGTATCACCGAACCGACTCGACGACGCTCAGCAACAAGGCGCTGGTCGAAGCCGAGCACGCGGTCGTCGAGTTGTACGGCGCCGACTTTCACAAGGGCCCGCGCCAGTACCAGACCAAGGTGCGCAACGCGCAAGAAGCGCACGAAGCCATTCGCCCAACCGACTTCAAGCGCACGCCGGCGTCGCTCGAGAAGATTCTCGAGAGCGACGAGATGCGCCTGTACGACTTGGTCTGGAAGCGCGCCGTCGCTTCGCAGATGGCGGATGCCAAGCTCTTGCGCACGTCGGTGGAGATCACCGGCGAAACCAGCAACGGCACGCCCGCGACGTTCAACGCCAGCGGCAAGGCCATCGAGTTTGCCGGTTACCTGCGCGCCTACGTCGAAGGCTCCGACGACCCGTCGGCTGAATTGCTCGAGCAGGACACCGTGTTGCCGAAGCTGGCCGTCGGCGATCAAGTGTTCTCGCCTGACAAGCTCGGTCACGAACTGATCCTGCTGGCACTCGACGCCAAGGGCCACCAGACCTCGCCTCCGGCACGCTACACCGAAGCGTCGCTGGTAAAGAAGCTCGAAGAAGAAGGCATTGGCCGCCCGTCGACCTACGCGCCGACGGTCGCCACCATTCAGCGACGCGGCTACATCTCGCGGCAGGGCAAGGCGCTGGTACCGAGCTTCACCGCGTTTGCCGTCACGCGCCTGCTGCGCAATCACTTCGGCGATTACGTGGACCTGGCATTCACCGCCGAGATGGAAGAGATCCTTGACAAGATCTCCAACGGCGAAAAGGACTGGCTGGAGTTTCTGGCCGAGTTCTACCGCGGCGACGGCAAGCACCCCGGCCTTGAACACCTGGTCGAGGACAAGGGCCAGGCGATCGAATACCCGATCATCGAGTTGGGGATCGATCCCGAAAGCAACCTGCCCATTCGCGTGCGGATTGGCCGCTACGGTCCGTTCCTGCAAATGGGTTCGCAGGCCGACAATGGTCCACGCGCGTCACTGCCGGAGGATCTCGCGCCGGCCGACCTGACGCTGGAAAAGGCGATCGCCCTGCTGAAGGCCAAGGCGCAGGGCCCGAAGTCGCTCGGCGTCGATCCGTCCAGCACCCAGCACGTCTACATCATGCATGGCCGCTTCGGTGCCTACGTGCAACTGGGCGAGACGCCGGAGGATCGCGAGATCAAGCCGCGCCGCGCCTCGCTCGGCCGCGACCATACCGAAGAGACGATCACCCTCGACGTGGCGCTGAAGTTATTGTCGCTGCCGCGTGAACTGGGCATCGGCGAGGACGGCGAACCGATCTTGTCGAACGTCGGCCGCTTCGGTCCGTATGTGAAGCAGGGCACCGAGTTCCGCTCGCTCGAAGAGACCGACGATGTCTACACGATTGCGCTGGAGCGCGCGAAGGAACTGCTGCTGCAGCCGAAGAAGTCGGGTCGTCGCCAGCGGAGCGAGCCGAAGGAGCTCAAGGCGCTCGGCAAGCATCCCGAAAGCGGCGAGAACGTCCGCATCCTGGACGGCCGCTACGGTCCGTACGTGACCGATGGCACCACCAATGCGTCGGTGCCGAAGGGGACACAGGTCGAAGCCGTGACCATGTCGGTGGCGGTCGAGTTGCTGAACGCGCGCGCCGGCATGTCGAAGTCGAAGAAGCCGGCCCGTGGCCGCAAGGCGGCGAAGGCGCCGGCGAAGAAGAAGGCCGCCAAGAAGAAATCGAAGAAAACCGCGTAGGGTCCGCCGCATCATCTTCCGCTGCGGGTCGTGGAAGACCCAGACGGTGTAACCTGAACTGAATGATTCACATCATCGGTGGCGGACTGGCCGGTTGCGAGGCTGCCTGGCAGGCCGCCGAAGCGGGCGCCGACGTCACGATTCACGAGATGCGGCCAGTGACGCCCACGGCTGTGCACCTTACCGATGGCCTGGCCGAACTGGTCTGCAGTAACTCGTTTCGTGCCGACAAGGTCGACAACGCGGTTGGACTGATCAAGGAAGAAATGCGGCGGCTGGGGTCGCTCGTGATGCGGGCCGCCGATGCCACGCGCGTGCCGGCCGGCGCCGCGCTGGCCGTCGATCGCCACGCGTTCTCGAAGGCCATGACCGAGGCCGTGCAGGCGCATCCGCGCATCACCGTCGACCGTGGCGAAGTGGCGAAGGTGCCGGGCGGCGAATGGTCACCGGTGATCATCGCGACCGGGCCGCTCACGTCCGATGCCCTGTCCCGGGACATCCAGGCGATGGTCGGCGAAGAGCACCTGGCGTTCTACGACGCGATCAGCCCGATCGTGCTCGCCGAATCGATCGACATGTCGAAGGTGTTTCGCGCCTCGCGCTGGGGCCGTAACGTATGGAGCGCCAACCCCGGCGAGGCACTCGAAGCCAGTGACGAGGGCGATTACCTGAATTGCCCGATGACCAAGGCTGAGTACGACGCCTTCTATGCCGCGCTGGTGTCAGCTGAATCGGCCACCGTCCACGACTTCGACAACACCAAGTTTTTCGAGGGCTGCCTGCCGATTGAAGTAATGGCGCATCGCGGCGAAGCCACCTTGCGGTTTGGTCCCATGAAGCCGGTCGGCCTCAAGGACCCGCGCACGGGCCGGCTGCCGTATGCCGTCGTGCAGTTGCGGCAGGACACGCTGGCCGGCGATCACTACAGCCTCGTCGGCTTCCAGACGCAGATCAAATGGGGCGACCAGGCGCGCCTGCTGAAGATGGTCCCAGGCCTGGAGAACGCCGAGTTCGTCCGCTTCGGCATGGTCCATCGCAACACCTACATCTGCGGCCCCAAGGTGCTGTTGCCGACGTGGCAGACGCGGCATCGCGCCGACTTGTTCTTTGCCGGCCAGGTGTCTGGTGTCGAGGGCTACGTCGAGTCCGCTGCGTCGGGACTGGTGGCCGGCCGCAACGCCGCCGCGCTCGCCCGCGGCGAGGCGCCACAGGCGCCACCGCGAACCACGGCGATTGGCTCGCTGGCGTACTACGTGTCGCACGCCGATCCGAAGACTTACCAGCCGACGAACATCACGCACGGCATCATGCCGCCGCTGGACGACCCGCCCCGCGACAAGATGAAGAAGAAGCTGATGATCGCCGAGCGCGCGCTCGCGGACCTTGATGTCTGGCGTGGCGCTGGAGCGGTCGTAGGGGCGGGTCTTTAGACCCGCCTGCCGGATATGCGCGAGTACCTCAAGGAATTTCTCGCCTACATCAAGCTCAATCGCCACGTGTCGCCGCACACCGTGCGGGCGTACGAGAGTGACATCACGCAGTACCTGGCCTGGGTCGCTGGCGACAAGCAGCGCAAGATGTCCGGTCTGACCGTTGCTGATCTCGACCTGACCTCGGTTCGCGCTCATCTCGCCGAGTTGAACAAGGCGGGCAAGGCCCGCTCCTCGGTGGCGCGCAAGCTGTCGGCGCTTCGCACGTTCGTGAAGTACTTGCGGCGCGAGGAGCTGATCGCACACGACCCGACGGCCATGGCCGTGGCGCCCAAGCGAGACCAGACCATTCCCACCCACTTGTCGGAGCCGGAAATGGCGCGGCTGATCGAGATGCCCAGTACCGGAGATCCGCTCGGTCGTCGTGATCGCGCCATCCTCGAGTTGTTCTATGCCTCTGGGCTGCGCTTGAGCGAGCTGGTCGGGATCGATCTCGAAGACCTGAACCTGTCAGGTCGCATGGTGCGCGTCATGGGCAAGGGCGGCAAGGAACGGCTGCTGCCGTTCAACCAGAACACGGTGACGGCCCTGCGGGCCTGGCTGGCCGACCGGGCGGCGATCCTGGCCGCGCGGCAGGCGCGGGCGCGGCGGCGAACCGTCGTGGCGCCCAGGAAGACCGTCGCCGGCGCACGGCAGAAGGTCCCTGGCGATCCGCTGTTCCTGAACTCCCGCGGCGGCCGCCTGACCGGTCGCAGCGTCGACCGGATGCTGCGACGCTACGTCGCGCAGTGCAGCACGCGAATGGGGATCAGCCCTCACGCCTTGCGTCACTCGTTCGCGACGCACCTGTTGCAGCGGGGCGCCGACCTCAGGGCCATCCAGGAGCTGCTCGGCCACTCGCGCCTCAGTACCACCCAGCGCTACACCCACGTCAACGCGGCGCAGCTGATCGAGGTCTACCGCAAATCGCACCCGCGAGCGTCGAAGAGCGAGTAGAATCCCGTCAGGTGCCTGTTTCGAAACTTCTCGTCCGAAACCGATCGCTTCGCACGGCGCTCGCGCTCCTCACCCTGTTCGTCACCGCTCCTGCCTTCGCGCAAGAGACTGCGCCGGCGTCACAGCCGCCTGGCGAAACGGTCGACTTCTTTGGCTTCAAGTTCTCGCAGAGCGAACGCTTCAAGTTTGGCGGCGAACTCGTGGTCGGCTGGTCGCACGATGGCGCCCAGGCGGCACTGGGCTTCGAAAAGCAGGGCCGCGTCGGCATGGCCATTCTCTCGGTCGCCGGCAAGGTCAGCGATCACGTGCGCTTCTTCGCCTCGGTGAATCCCGTCAGCGAAAGCAACGCGCGGCCGGCCTGTGGCGAGAAGGACTATTTCTTTCCCAACGACCCCAACCTCTACGCCGGCCTCGGCCCGATCGTGAAGTGCGACGTGGAAGACGGTCTGAAGCGCGTCGACACCTACAACACCTTTTCGCTCGACTACATCACCCAGCAGGGCATGCTGCGCGAGGGGTACATCGACTGGGGCATCTCCGACAGCGTCTCGCTGCGCGGCGGCCGCTTCATCCTGCCCATCGGCTTCGCGCCCCGCGACATTGGCGCGGCTACCGCGAAGGACATGACCCGCATCACCCGGCTCAACGCCGAGGCCAATTTCGGCGCCATGCTGGCGGTGACTGCCCGGCGCGGCGAGCGCGCGATTGTCGATGCCGGCCTGATGGCCGTGCTCGGCGACGGCAATCGCGAAAAGGACTACGACTGGTTCTACTTCGTGAACACCTCGCTCGATACCAACAGCGCGGTGACCATGGTGGCCTCGGCACGACTGACGCCGATCAAGATGATCGACGTGCGGGCCGCCTTCAAGAAGGGTTACACCGGCTCGAAAGTGGAGCGCCTGCCCAGCTACTGGGCGTCGAAGCGCAACGATGATGCGCTGGTCGTCAGCGTGAAGCTGTCGCCGACGTCGTGGGCGTCTGTGTTTGGCGAGTATGCCAAGTACAAGTGGGGTCCCACCGTTTCCTCGGGTGAGCTGGTCGGACTGCCAGCGCTTGACGCCATCGTCAAACCCGGTTACTTCATGGGCGCCCTCGTTGATGCGCCGATCGCCCCGAAGGTGCGTATCGGCGGCAGCGTGGTGCGTGAGGAACTCAGCCGCGATGACAGCCTGGTTCAGTATCTTGAGCTGAATCACCTGTACGGCGTGACGATGGGCAAGATGGACCGTGCCTTGGTGGTGCGCGGCTTCGTCGACGTCAACCGGCTCGTCAACGTCAGCTTCTTCTGGATGGACGTCTCGAATCCGTACCCCTGGACGAGCGGCAGCTGGCCGGTCACCGGCCCGGTGGCGTTCACGGGTCGTGACTCCGACCGCATCGGCGTCACCGTGACCGTCCGGACCCCTTAGCGCCAGCCAACGGTCGTGCCGTGACTGCCCGCGCGAGAGCAGACGGGCTATAGTGTGGACGCCTCGATGCCGCCCCCCGCGACTTCGGCGACTTCAGCGACAGCGGTGACGCGTGCCATCCTGCTCGGCACCGTCGCGGCGCTAGTGGTGGTCGTGACACTCGGTGTGATGGGCTACCGCTCAACGGTGAGCGGCGCCGTCGCGCAACATTCCACACAGCAACTCGCCATGGTGCGGACCGCCGCTGTTGGCATCCAGGGCGAGATTCGTGGCCTGTCGGCGTTGCTGATTCAGTTCAACAGCATGCCGAGTGTGCAGAACCTCGACCTGCCCTTCATGGGGCAGCGGGTCGCGGCCGCATTCGGTGGTGCGCCCAGTGGCGTCGTGCGCTACGTGGTGCGCATCGACGCCGAAGGCCGGCTGTTCTACTGGACGCCTGATGGCACCCTGATCGCGAACGCCACGCCGGTCGTTCGCGACCCGATGCGGTGGCGATGGAATACCGACCCCGCCAATCGCGGCAAGGTGGGGATTGGCCAGCCCTGGTGGTTACCGGATGCGCCCGGGCAACTGCGCGTGATCGCCATGCCGGTGTGGCAGACGTCGTCGAGCGTCGAGAAGCCGAACCCCAGCAACGACTTCAACGGCATGGTGGGACTGGCGATTGACCTGTCCCGCCTGGTCGACGTGTATCTTGGTGCGGCGCTGAGTGAACTGACCGATGACCAACAGGTGGTTGGCCTGGCGACGCCCGATTTCAGCATGCGGATGGGAGCGGGCGAGCGCCGCATGGTGGCGACCGATGGCGACCCGCATCAGCACGACGCGCCACAAGGCGTCGTGATACTCGACGACCAGGGCGGCCGTAGCATCCACACGTGGGCGAAGTTTGCGGCGGCCGACCAATCGTGGCTGGTGGCATCCTCGTCGCAGTACGACCGCGTCGCCGCCCAGGTCCGCCGCGGCGCGACGGGGCAATTGGTCCTGCTGGCCGCGTTGTTGATTGCCATGCCGCTGGCCGGCTGGCGGCTGGCGCGTCGCGAGCGGCGCACCCAGGCCGGGCAGCGCCAATTGGAGCGGCAGTTGGCCGAGTCGCAGAAGATGGAAGCGATCGGTAAGCTCGCCGGCGGTGTCGCCCACGACTTCAACAACATGCTGACGGCCATCCTCGGCTACTCGAGCTTGATCATCGAGGATGCGCCGCCCAACTCGCCCATCCGCGATCAGGCCGACCAGATCAAGCGCGCCGCCGAGAATGCCGGTTCACTCACCCAGAAACTGCTCGCCTTCAGCCGTCGGCAGGTGTTGCAGACCAACCAGTTCGATTTTGCGGTGTTGCTCGAGAACTTGTTGCTGCTGGTTCGCCGGGTCATCGGCGCCGACATCGCGGTGGTAGCAAAGGCCGAACCGGGTCTGTGGCCGGTACTCGCCGATCCAGCGCAGGTGGAGCAATCGATCGTGAACCTGGCGATCAACGCGCGCGATGCCATGCCCGATGGCGGGACGCTGCGCATCGAGGCCAGCAACGCGCCCCGTCCCGACGGCGAGCGGCGCCCCGATGGCGATGTTCGGCCGGGGAACTACGTGCAGATTGTCGTGGCCGACACGGGCACGGGCATGGACGAGGTCACCCGGACGCGAATGTTCGAGCCGTTCTTCACCACCAAGCCGCAAGGGAGGGGGACCGGGCTCGGCCTCTCGACGGTCTATGGTTTCGTCCGCCAGTGCGGCGGCCACATTCGTGTGACCTCGGCGCTTGGCCACGGCACGTCGGTCGAGATGCTGCTGCCGCGAGCGCCCGATGCGGCACCACGGCCGCCGACGCCGACGCCGCTTCCCGTGCGCACCGCCGCCGGCCAGCCGCTGGAAACGGTGCTGGTCGTGGAGGATGAGGAAGCCGTTCGGCAACTGGCGGTGGAGTCGCTTGGACGCGGTGGATACCTCGTGATCAATGCCGGGAGCGGCGACGAAGCGTTGCGGATTGCCGAGGCGTTTGACGGGCCGATCCACGTCCTGCTGACCGACGTAGTAATGCCGGGGATGAAGGGGCCGGAGCTGGCGACCCGGATGCGTGCTGCGCGGCCGGCGATTCGCGTGTTGCTGATGTCCGGCTACGCCGCCGACGTGGTGACCAAGGACGACCTGGCGGAAGCGACCTTATTAGCGAAGCCCTTCTCGCCCACGGCCCTGACCCGGGCCGTCCGCAGGATTCTCGACGAGCCCCTTTCGCTGAAACCGCATCCGAAGGGATAATCAAGCCTGTTCTCTGGAGGAGATTCCGAATGATTCGTGTCACGACCGTTGCATTTGCCCTTTTCGTCGCCTTGGCCCTGCTGCCCGCCGGTGCCGCCGCCCAGGGTGCCTCGCTCAAGAACCCCGCTTCCTTGAAGGAACAGGCCCCGGCCACCTACAAGGTGAAGTTCGACACCAGCGCGGGCGTCTTCGTCATCCAGGTGAACCGCGTGTGGGCTCCACTCGGCGCCGATCGGTTCTACAACCTCGTCAAGAGCGGCTTCTACGATGACGCACGCTTCTTCCGCGCCATCTCTGGCTTCATGGTGCAGTTTGGCATCAACGGCGACCCGGCCGTGTCGGCGGCGTGGCGCAACGCGCGCATCGGCGTCGACCCGGTGAAGCAGAGCAACAAGCCGATGTTCATTACCTATGCCATGGGCGGCAGCCCCGACACCCGCACGACGCAGGTGTTCATCAACTACGGCAACAACGCCAACCTCGACTCGATGGGCTTCGCGCCATTCGGCGAGGTCATCGAGGGCAAGGACGTCGTCAGCAAGCTCCACACCGGCTACGGTGAAGGTGCGCCGCGCGGCAAGGGTCCCGACCAGGGACGGACGCAGGCCGAAGGCAACGCCTACCTGATGAAGGACTTCCCGAAGCTGGACTTCATCAAGAAGGCGACGATCGAAAAGTAAGTCCGCCTTCGCAAAAACGCTTCGGCGAGACAGGGAGGGGACCGTGAGAGCTTCGATACTCGTTGTCGCACTGGCGCTCACGGCTTCTCTTGCGGCACAGGTGCCGGTGCAGGATCGGCAGCCCGCCGGTTCTGCGCTGAGGCCTGCGGTCATGGGCCCGACCGGTGGCGTGTCCACCGGTCATCACCTCACCACGTCCGCCGCGCTCGCCATTCTCCTGAAAGGCGGCAACGCGTTCGACGCCGGCGTCGCGTCGCTGATCACAGGCGGCGTGCTCGAACAGGATCTCTACAGCCTCGGCGGCGAGGCGCTCGTCCTCGTCTATCCCAAGAAAGACCACAAGGTCACCGCCATCGTCGGCCAGGGCTGGGCCCCGAAAGCCGTTGACGTGGACTGGTACTTGTCGCGCAAGAAGGATCTCCAGGGCGCAGGCCTCGACCCGGCCGTCGTACCAGGCGCGCTGCATGCCGCCCTGACCGTCCTCGAGAAGTGGGGGACGATGAGCTTTGAGCAGGTGGCGGCGTCGGCCATTGGCTATGCCGAGGGCGGCTTTCCCATGCGCACGAGCACGCATCGTGCGATTCAGAATCAGCTCAAGTTTTTCGAGAAGTGGCCCGGTAACAAGGCCTATTGGCTGAAGCCGGACGGCTCGCTGTACAAGCCCGGCGAGACCATCAAGCTGCCGACGCTGGCGCGCACGCTGCGCCGGATGGTCGAGGCCGAGCGCGCCGCCAAGGGCAAGGGCCGCGCCGCGGGCATTGCCGCCGCCCGCGACCGCTTCTACAAAGGTGACATCGCGAAAGAGATGGTCGCGTTCCTGCAGAAGCACTCTGCGCCGTTCGACGCATCGGACTTCGCCGACTACTACGCGCGCATCGAGGAGCCGGCCAAGACCACCTATCGTGGCTACACGGTCTACAAGCACGGTTTCGGCAGCCAGGGCCCGGTGATGCTGCAGGCGCTGAATATCCTGGAGAACTTCGATCTCCACGCCATGGGCTACGGCAGCGCGGACTATCTTCACACGGTGATCGAAGCCATCAAGCTGGCCTACGCCGACCGCGACACCTACTACGCGGACCCGGCGTTCGTGCAGACCCCGGCGGAAGGCCTGCTGTCGAAGGCCTACGCCAAGGAGCGCGCGGCGCTGATCAATCCGAAGCAGTCGTCCACCACGTTCATTGCCGGCGATCCCCTGAAGTACGACTCGAAGGTCAAGCAGTGGCCGTTCTGGAAGGCCAATGTTCAGGATGCCGGCACGCCCCGCACCGGCGCTCCGCCCGATGACTCCTCCGGCATTGTCAAGGACACCACCCACATGGCGGTGATCGACAAGGACGGCAACATCTTCGACGTGACGCCGAGCGGCGGGTGGGTGCCGGGCGCGGTGATTCTCGGCGATACCGGCATCGGCATGAGCGTGCGCGGCGAGCAGTTCTGGCTCGACAAGACACACGCCAACCAGATTCGTCCCCGCGCGCGGCCGCGCTATACGCTCACGCCGAGCCTGGTGTTCAAGGGCGACACGCCGATGATGGGCCTCGGCACACCCGGTGGCGACAACCAGGACCAGACCATCCTGCAAGCGTTCCTGAGCATCGTCGACTTCTGGGATGAGTGGTATCCGAACCTGCATGCCGCGCTCGAACGCCCGCGCGCGCAGACCATGCACTTCTACGGATCGTTCTGGCCGCACACGGCGGGTTTCAATCAGCTGAATGTGGAAGCGACGATTCCGGATGCGGTCTACAACGAACTGAAAGCGCGCGGACACGACGTGAGCCGCCTGCGTCCGTTCGGGATGTCGGGTTGTGCGACAGCAGTGATGATCGATCCGGCGACGCAGAACCGCTTCGCAGCCGCCGATCCGCGCAGGGACTGCTACGCGATTGCCTCTTAGGGGCGCCCCACGGGCCGAACGCGTCCGTCCTAAGAGGCCGCGGTCAGAATCCTCCGCCGCGGCATCTCAATGTTGAGCGTCTTGATCTTGTAATTCATCACGCGCGGGCTGATCTGCAGCAGCTCCGC
Source organism: Candidatus Sulfopaludibacter sp. SbA3 (assembly GCA_945866285.1). Classification (GTDB taxonomy): domain Bacteria; phylum Acidobacteriota; class Vicinamibacteria; order Vicinamibacterales; family UBA2999; genus 12-FULL-67-14b. The sequence continues at coordinate 15,718 of CAMBHC010000020.1, forward strand.
CGCATCCTTCTGCACCCAGTTCGCCATCTTTAGCGCCTCGGTGATG
>CAMBHC010000021.1 GCA_945866285.1 Candidatus Sulfopaludibacter sp. SbA3
CGCGAAGTGCTGCGCGTGACACCGGCGACCTCGCCGATGTCGATTGCGATCATCGTCGATAACTCGCAGGCCACCACGCCGACCATTGCTGACCTGCGTAAGGGTCTCTCGGCATTCGTCAGGTCGCTGGACGGCATTGGCCCGGTTGCGATCGTCACCGTCGCCGACCGGCCGACCATCCTGCGCGACTACACCACCGACCAAAAGCAACTGCAGGACGTCGCCAACAAGATTTTCGCGTTGCCAGGCTCCGGCGCCACGCTGCTCGACGCGATCGTCGAAGTGAGCCGGGGTATGGCCAAGCGCGATACCGACCGCACGGCGATCGTGATCGTGACCGGCGAGCATCGCGAGTTCAGTACCCGCCACTACCAGGACGTGCTCGAGGCCCTCGCCAAGGGCGGGGCGCAGATGCATGCGCTGGTGCTGACCGGCCCAGGCGGCTCGTCGCTGAACAACGAGGCGCGCAATCGCGCATCGGTGCTCGACCTCGGCCCCAAGGCCAGCGGCGGCACGCGCGAGGATGTGCTGACCAGCCAGGCGTTCGAGGTGAAGCTGCGCGAGATGGCCGCGACCCTCAAGAGCCAGCATCGCGTCGTTTACGGCCGGCCGACCACGCTGATCCCGCCCGAGAAGATCGAAGTGTCAGCCACCAAGCCCGGGCAGGCCGCCAGCGGCGGACCGGCCAGGGGACAGGCCGTCAGGTAATGCGGATCTCGGCCCCGGCGACGTTCGTGCTGGCGATAGCCCTTCTGGGCGCACCGCCGGATCACGCCCGCCTCGCGGCCCAAGCCGTACCTGTGGCACCCGTGGCACCGCTAGCACCAGGCCAACCAGAAACAAACCAGGTCTTCCGTGCCGGTGTCGAACTGGTCTCGCTCAACGTCACCGTCATCGACAACCAGGGCCACTACGTCACCGACCTCGGCCAGGAGCTGTTCTCGGTGTTCGAAGACGGCGCCAAGCAGGAGCTGTCGTACTTCAACCGCACCAACCTGCCGATTGCGTTGTCGCTGCTGATCGATTCGAGCGCCAGCATGGAGCAGCGGATGGAGAACGCGCAGGAGGCGGCGACCGGCTTTGCGGCCAGGATTCGTCCGCAGGACCTCGCGCAGGTCGTCGACTTCGACAGCCGCGTTGAAATTCGCCAGACCTTTACCAACAAGCTCGACGAGCTCGAGCGCGCCATTCGCAGTACCTCGCCCGGCGGCTCGACGGCGTTGCACAACGCGGTCTACATCTCGCTGAAGGAACTCGCCAAGGTCAAGGCGAAGAACCCGGAAGAGATTCGGCGCCAGGCCATCGTCGTGTTGTCTGACGGCGAAGACACCTCGAGCCTGGTCAGCTTCGAAGAAGTCCTCGAACTGGCCAAGCGGTCTGAAACGGCGATCTACACTATTGGCCTGCAGCCACGCGAGACCACGGCGTTGCGCGGCTTCCGTGAAGCGGAGTACGTGCTGCGCCAGTTGGCGCAGGAGACCGGTGGCCGCGCGTTCTTCACGCAGAAGGTCGAAGAGCTCAAGGACGTCTACGGCCAGATTACCGACGAGTTGTCGAGCCAGTACTCCATGGGCTATTCCTCGCGAAACCCCCGTCGCGACGGCGCGTTCCGGCGCCTGGTCGTGCAGGTGGCGCGGCCCAACACCACCACCCGCACCAAGCGCGGCTACTACGGCCCGACGTCGCACTAGGGGGCTTGAGGGCTTGAAGGCCTGGGGGCTTGGAAGAGATACCAAGTCCCCAAGTCCCCAAGTCCCCAAGCCTCCAAGTCCCCAAGCCCTGCTAGTATTCCCCCGTGAGATCCATCGTGTATTTGATTGGCGCGGGACCGGGCGCGCCTGACCTGATCACGCTGCGGGGCTACCAGTGCCTGCAGCAGGCCGACGTCGTCATCTACGACCACCGCGTGCACGCCGACGTGCTGCAGTACGCGACGGCGCAGGCCGAGCGGATCGACGTCGGCGGCGGGTCGGCTGACGCCAGCGCGCAAGACGCCATCTGCTTCCTGCTCGCCGAAAAGGCGCGCGAGGGCAAGGTGGTGGCGCGGCTCAAGCGCGGCGACTCGTTCCTGTTCGATCACGGCGGCGAAGAAGCCCTGTTCCTGCACGAGCAGGGCATTCCGTTCGAGGTCGTTCCCGGGGTGCCGTCGGCCTTGGGCGCGGCGGCGTATGCAGGCATCCCCATCACCTATCCCGGAGCCGGTGACACGGTCACATTCGTGCGCGGCTACGAAGATGACGGCCGCGAGCGTGCACGGATCAACTGGAACAGCCTCGCCAGCCTCGGCGGCACGGTGGTGTGTTACGCCGGCCCCCGGCAACTCCCCAAGATGCTGGCGGCGCTGATCGAGCACGGGCGGCCGGCTGACGAATCGGCGGCGATCATCGTCAACGGCACGCTCTCGTCGCAGCGCACGATCACCGGGACGCTGGCCGAACTGGCCGAGGCGGTCGACGAGCATCCGATTGGTGCCGCGCTGCTGATCGTGGGTCGCGTCGTCAATTTCCGCGAGCACCTGCGATGGTTTGACTCACGGCCGCTCTTCGGCCGCCGGGCGCTGGTCATGCACTCGAAAGAGCAGCCCGACGCCATGGCGATGCTGTTGCAGCGCCATGGCGCCGAAGTGTTAATCGACACCGATGCGGGCATCGATGTCTACCGCCAGTTACTCGACCGCCAGGTCGACGTGGTCACGTTCACCAGCGCCTCAGCGGTCTTGGGATTCCTCGCCAGCGTCGGCGCCGACCAGGCGTCGGATCTGCTGGCGCACACCGCGGTGGCCACGCTCGGTCCCGCGGCGGCCGATGCTGCCGCGCGCGCCAACGTGACACCCGCCATTCAACTGCCAGGCGGATCGCTCGCGGGGTTTGCCGAAGCGATCGCCGCACACTTCAGGAGCAGCTAATGCGACTTACCCTGCGGCGTCCGGCTTCAGCCGGACTACTCCTCGCGATCAGCGTTGCCTGCTCCACTCCCCAACCCGCGCCTCCTGCGTACGACGTCCTCATCACCAACGCGCAGATCGTCGACGGCTCTGGCGGCGCGGCGCGCACCGGTTCGGTGGCGATCAGCGCCGGCAAGATTGCCGCGGTCGGCACCGTGAGCGGCACGGCCACACGGACCATCGATGCGAAAGGCCGCACGCTGGCGCCCGGCTTCATCGACCTGCACAGCCACTCGGACCTGCCGCTCGTCACCGACGGCAACGGCCAGAGCAAGATTCGCCAGGGCGTGACGACCGAAGTGATTGGCGAATCAGGTTCGGTGGCGCCCCGCAAGGACGCCTCGGCGACCGCGCCGTGGACCGACTTCGCCGGTTACTTTGCGACCATCGAGAAGGGCGGCATCTCGCCCAACCTGCTGTCGTATGTCGGCCTCGGCACGGTTCGCGAAATGGTGGTCGGTGAAGACGAACGCCAGGCCACACCAGCCGAGATCACCTCGATGCAACAGCTGGTCGCCAAGACGATGGAGAATCCGGGTGTCTTCGGCGTCTCGTCGGGCCTGATCTATCCGCCCAACTCGTACGCCAACGTTGACGAGCTCGCCGAGGTGTCGAAGGCCGTCTCCGGAATGGGCCTGTATGCGTCGCACCTGCGCTACGACGGCCCCAAGCTGCGCGACGGCATTGAAGAGGCCATCGCAATTGGCGAGCGCGCGAAAATTCCCGTCCACAACTTCCACGTGAAGGTGACCGGCCAGAAGAACTTCGGCCGCATGAAGGAAGTGATTGAATTAGTCGAGGCCGCGCGGGCGCGTGGCGTGCGGGTGACCGCCGACCAGTATCCCTACGTCGCCAGCAGCACCAGCCTCACGGCAACGATCCCGCAATGGGCCCAGGACGGCGGCACCGACAAGCTGGTGGCGCGGCTGAAGAGCCCGCAGGACCGCGCGCGCATTCGCGCCGCGATGGAAGATACCAACCCGGATTGGGAGAGCCGCTATCAGTCGGCCGGCACATGGCAGAACGTGCAACTCGCCGCCATTGGCCGCACGCGCGGGTCCGCCACCGCCGGCGAGTCGCCTAATCGCAAGTACGAGGGCATGCGCGTCGCCGAAGCGGCCCAGCAGGCCGGCAAGGATCCGTTTGATTTCGTGTTTGACCTGCTGATCGAAGAGCGCGGCTCGGTTGCGTGCGTCTACTTCATCATCGACGAGGCCGACCTGGAACTGGCCATGAAGCAGCCATGGGTCGCCGTCGGCTCAGACGGGTCGTCACTGGCCATCGACGGCCCGTTGCGCGCCGGCGTGCCGCATCCGCGCAACTTCGGCACCTTTCCGCGCGTGCTCGGCCGCTATGTGCGCGAGCGCAAGGTCATCTCGCTCGAAGAGGCGATTCGCAAGATGACGACGCTGCCGGCGAGTATTTTGGGGTTGAGCGATCGCGGTGCGATCAAGGCAGGCCAGTGGGCCGATCTGGTGCTGTTCGACCAGAACACCGTCGCCGATCGGGCGACTTTCGAGGATCCGTTTCAGTATCCGGTGGGCATTGACACCGTGCTGGTCAACGGCACGGTGGTGTTGGACGAGGGCAAGCATACGAATGCTCGCCCCGGGAAGGTTCTGAAGCGCGCGCGTTAGCGCCAGGGCATCAGGTTTTCGATCCACGCGATGCGCGTCAGATCGTTGTAGATCACCGTCGCCATCAGCGTCATCAGCAGGACGAAGCCGACAAACAGCATCTTCTCCTTCACCTGCAGGCTGAAGTCGCGGCGCGAGATGGTCTCGATGCCCATGATGAAGATGTGGCCGCCGTCGAGAATGGGGATCGGCAGCAGGTTCAGCAGGCCGAGGTTGAGGCTGATGCCGGCCATCAGGCCGAGCAGCGCGATCCAGCCGGCCTGCGCTGACTCCCCAGACAACTGCGCGATGCCAACCGGCCCCATCAACTGCTTGGGTGACGCTTCACCGGTGACCAGGTCGCGCAGCGTCGCCAGGATCTGTCCGGCCATCTCCCAGTTGCGCTGAAAGCTCATGCCAATGGCTTCAATCGGCGTCGGCGTGAACGGGCGCGTCGCGTTGCTCATGAACATGCCGATGCGGGGCGTGTCGCCCTCCATCCGCGGCGTCACCGTGATCGCCTGCTCGATGCCGTCGCGCCGGATGCGGAACGCGACTGGTCCCCCCTTCTGCTTGCCAATCGCCTCGCTCACCATCGAGCTGAACACCATGCGCTGGCCGTCGACGGCGAGAATGAGGTCGCCGGCCTTGAACCCGGCGGCCTCTGAGGGCGACCCTGGCTGAAGCGACTGGACGCTGGGATTCACGTCGGGCAGCACACCGATGGTGCCGACTTCGAAGCGGGCGTTGCCGCGGGTCCGCAGTTCGGTCAGGTCGGGGCGAATCTTGAGGCGCTCTTCGCGGCCCTCGCGCATCACCACGACGTCCACTTCGCGTTCAGGACGGGCCGCCACCGCCATGTCGAGGTGTTCCCACGTGCGAACGTCGGCGGTCCCCAACTTCAGGATCGTGTCGCCGCGGCGGATGCCCGCGGTCTCGGCCGGCGATCCCGGCTGCACCGCACCCACCGTCGCCGGGCGATCGAGATAGGCCAGCACATCGGCGCCCTGCATCAGCACCACCGCGAGCAGCACCACGGCAAGAATCAGGTTCATAGCCGGCCCGGCGATCAGAATCTGAAAGCGCTGCCACTTCGACTTCGACAGGAACTCGTCGTCGTCACCAGAAGGCTTGTCTTCGGGATTCTCGCCGGCCATCTTCACGTAGCCGCCGAGCGGGATGATGCTGATGCAGTACTCGGTATCGCCCCGCTGGAACTTGAGGATCTTCGGGCCAAAGCCGAGCGAGAAGGTCAGCACCTTCACGCCGTTGTAGCGCGCCAGCAGGAAGTGCCCAAGCTCGTGGATGAACACGAGCACGCCGAGTACGAACAGGAAAGCCAGTAACGTCGTCATTGCAAACTCGATTCTAACTCCCGGGCCGTTTCGACCGCATGTTGCCGGGCCCAGGCGTCGACGCGCCGGACCTCGGCCAGCGTCGCCGCGGCCTCGGGGGTGTGGGCATCCATCGCCCGTTCAATTACCAGGGGGATGCTGGTAAACGCCAGCCGGCCCGCCAAGAAAGACGATACGGCCACTTCGTTGGCCGCGTTCAAGACGATTGGCAGGCTGCGTTCAGCGCCAAGCGCACGGTAGGCCAGCCGCAGGCAGGGAAAGTCGTCCCAGCGCGGCTCTTGGAACTCGAGGGTACCCATGCGGGTCAGGTCCAGGAACGGCACCGGGGCGTCCCAGCGGTCCGGATAGGCAAACGCATACTGGATGGGCAGCCGCATGTCGGTGATGCCCATCTGCGCGATGACCGAGCCGTCTTTGAGCTCCACCATCGAGTGGACGATTGATTGCGGATGGACCACCACCGCGATCTCGGACGCTGGCGCGCCGAACAGCCAGTGCGCCTCGATGACTTCAAGGCCCTTGTTCATCAGCGTGGCCGAGTCGATGGTGATTTTCTGGCCCATCTGCCACGTCGGATGCTTCAAGGCATCGGCGGCGGTCACGCTCGCCAGTGCCTCGCGCGACTTGCTGCGGAACGGGCCACCCGACGCGGTGAGAATCAGCCGGCGCCATTCGCCATGCTGGCGGCCGTGCAGGCACTGGTGAATGGCGTTGTGCTCGCTGTCCACCGGCAACACCGCCACGCCCCTGCGCCGGGCGGCATCCATGACAATGCCACCGGCCATGACCAGCACTTCTTTGTTGGCCAGCGCAATGGTCTTCCCGGCTTCGATGGCGGCCAGCACCGCATCGAGTGCGGCGGTGCCAGACGACGCGCACAGCACGACGTCCACGTCGGGGTGCGTGGCCAGTTCGATCAGGCCGTCGTTGCCGACCCCACAGGTCTCGGCCGGCGGTCCGCCGAGCACGGCGCGCAGCTTGTCCATGGCATCGCCCGTGGCCATGCCGACCGCGCGCGGGCGAAACTCAAGCACCTGCTTCGCCATCGCGGCCACGTTCGTGGCGGCGGCAATGCCCACCACCTCGATGCGATCGGCATGCGTCCGCGCTACGTCGAGCGCGCTCGTGCCGATCGATCCGGTGGAGCCAAGTATGGCGATGCGCGTCATGTCTTTAGGACAGCCACAGATTACAGAGATTTCGCAGATACGAACTCGACCCGTCCGCCGGGCTATGCCCGGCGTCTGCATCAGCGGTCAGGGTCCGAGGGAAAGACGCACACGCGATCTCAAGGTCTTTCCTTCGGGCCCTGACCGCTGATACGCCCGACCGCAGGTCGGGCCGGGTCGAGTCGGCGCCGCAATGCGCTCGACGCGCGGGCAGGCACTGAATCTGCGTAATCTGCGGCTGCATTTTGGTCACAGCGTGCGCAGGAAGAAGTAGAACACTGGCGCAGCGAACAGCAGCGCGTCGATGCGATCAAGCACACCGCCGTGGCCGGGAATCAGCGTGCCGCTGTCTTTCATGTCGGCGGCTCGCTTCAGCATCGACTCGAACAGGTCGCCGATGATGCCGGCGATGACAATGCCGACACCGAGCACCGCCAGCCACACCGGCGGCGCACTCGGGAGCCAGTAGCTGCCGGCAACCGTGAGAAAGACCGGCGCGACAATGAAGCCGCCGACAGCGCCCTCGCGCGTCTTCTTGGGGCTGCGCAGCGGCGCCAGCGGCGTGCGGCCGAACGTGCGGCCGCTGTAGGACTGCGCCGTATCGCTGACGGCCACCGTTGCAATCAGCAGCAGCACCGCCTCGCGACCGGCGATGGCGTGCACGCCGACCAGCGCGCCGAGCGGCAAGCCAATGTAGACCGGCGCCAGCGCGGCGGCGGCCGTGTCGGCGAGAATCGGCGTCCCCACGCGATCAGACCACAGCACGTTCAAGGCGATGAGCAGCAGCGCCAAGGCGAGAATCGATGAGATGTCGACCCACTGGAACGGCACCATCGCGCACGCCAGCAGGGTTGAGAGCAGCGCCGTCCAATACGGGACCTTGGCGCCGATCGCATCGACAATCTTCTCGTATTCGATGAATGCCAGGGCCGCAACGGCCATCGCCACGGCCAGCAGCGCGATCGAACTCAGGAACCAGATCAGGCCAAGCGCCACGACGCCGAGGACGACGCCGCTCAGGACACGGGTCATGCGGCCTTACTTCACACCGGCGGCGACAGGTGGCGTAATGCCGCCAAAGCGCCGGTCGCGCTTCTGGTACGCGAGCACACCTTCAAGCAAGTGACGGCAGCGGAAGTCAGGCCACAGGGTGTCCGTCACCCAAATCTCGGCGTAAGCGATCTGCCACAACAAGAAGTTGCTCACGCGCATTTCGCCGCTCGTGCGAATCAGTAAATCTGGATCGGGCTGGCCGGCAGTGTAGAGGAAACCGGCAAACCGGTCTTCATCGAGGTCTTGCGGTCCGAGCCCAGACGCCATGGCGCGCCGCGCGGCATCGACGATCTCGGTGCGACCACCGTAGTTGAGGGCGATGTTGAACAGCATCCCGGTGTTGGTCGAGGTCTTGCGCTCGGCGGCGAGCAACTCTTCCATGATGTCCGGGGCCAGCGCATCGGTGCGGCCGATCACCCGGAAACGGATGTTGTTGCGCAGCAGGGTCGACAACTCCAGGCGCAGGTACCGCTTGAGCAGCATCATCAAGGTGCTGATCTCAGTCGCCGGACGCTTCCAGTTCTCGACGGAAAACGCATAGAGGGTCAGGACATCAAGGCCCAGTCGTGCCGAAGTCTCGACGACGTCGCGCACCGAGTCGATGCCAGCGCGGTGGCCTTCCACGCGCGGCAGGTGGCGCTGGCCGGCCCAGCGGCCATTGCCGTCCATGATGATCGCGACGTGCCGCGGCAGGCGGTCCATCTCGATCTGTCGCGCCAGGGCCTCTTCGGCCCCGCCGGTGGGTATCCACTCCAGCAATTGATCCAGGCTCATGGAGTCGGTCTTCGATAGTACAACGAAAAGGCCGGCTCGGAGTTGCCTCCAGGCCGGCCTCTGCGTTGCAGCGTAGTGGCGGGTCTTCAGACCCGCCTGATGTTTACATCCCCGGCCAGGGCGGGGTCGCCGACTTGCCCACTGCCGAGATGCCCTTCATGACGAACTTCTGAAGGCGCTTGCCGGTGTAGGTTTCGGTCGTGTAGATGTTGCCCTTCGAGTCAGTGGCGATGCTGTGCACGCCCAGGAACATCCCGGGCTGACGGCCGCCGTAGCCGAAGTTGTAGAGCTCTTCCATGGACTTGCGGTCGAACACGCGGACGTGTTCGTTGGCGCCGTCGGCCATGTAGAGGAAGCGCTGGTCCGCGTCCTTCGAGAACGCAATGTCCCACACCGAGCCGTCCGACAGCGTGTTCGTCGCCACGAAGACTTCCTTCACGAACTTGCCTTCCTTCGTGAAGATCTGGACGCGGTCGTTGACGCGGTCGCAGGTGTAGACGAAGCCGTCGTTCGAAACCTCGGCGCAGTGCATCGGGTTCGAGAACTGCTTCGACGGTGCCTGGCCGGGCTGGTAGCGCGGCATCGGCAGGTCGGTCGGCGGCTCGCCGTACGCGCCCCAAATGCGCTTGATCTTGCCGTTGTCGAGGTCGATGACCGCGACGCGGTGGTTCAGGTAACCGTCCGAGACGTAGCCTTCGTTCGCCTTCGCATCGATGAAGATCTTGGCGACGCGGCCGTAGTTGTCCATGTCCTTGCTGTTGGCGACATAGCCGGCCTGAGGACCGGTGGGCGAAGCGGGCTTGAAGTTCGGGTCCTTGCGGGCGCCGGCCTTGCCGTACTGCGCCACGAACTTGCCGTCGCGCGTGAACTTCAGGATGTGCGAGTCGTTCGGCCCGTTGCCGCCGATCCACACGAAACCCTTGTGGTCGATCACGACGCCGTGGTTCGACTCGGGCCACTCGTAGCCACCGGTCGGGTTGGGACCGCCCCAGCTGCCCACCAGGTTGCCGGCCGCATCGAATTCCAGCACCGGCGGCGCCGCGATGCAGCATTCGCTGACGCGCGGACCGGTCGGCGTCGGCTGAGCGAGTTCGGTGCGGTCGAGACCGGCCGTGCCGGGATCGTTGCCGCGATGAATCAGCCATACGTGGTCGCGATCGTCCACGGTGAGGCCGATGGTCTGACCGAGTACCCAGTTGTTGGGCATCGGTTTCGGCCAGAACGGATCCACTTCAAATTTTGGTGCCTGCTTGGCCTGCGCCGACACGTTGTCGAGCAGCGCCTGCCCCGCACCCAGTGCGAGCAATATCGCGACAAACGCCGCGCCTACGTAAAACTTGCGATTTCTCATAACCCGATCCATCTTGGCTCCCCCTCTCAAGAAGTGCCTCTCTAAGCGGGCGCCAGTATACTTGGGACCAAGTAACCGTGTCGAGCACCGTCCATTCCAGCAAAGTATTGAGCCGATTGGCCGTGGTCACGGTCCTGCTCATCGCCCTCGCCCCATCGCTGCGGGCCCACGAAGTCCCCAACGAAGTCACCGTCTTCGGATTTGTCAGGCCCGAAGGCAACACCCTGAAGCTGCTCATCAGGGCACCCCTTAAGTCCATGCGGGACATCGACATACCGACAGTGGCCGGGGGGTTCCTCGATTTCTCCCGCATCGAGCCGGCCCTCGATCACGCCGCTACTTTGTGGATTGGCGACTTCGTCGAGGTCTACGAGAACGACCAGCGGCTGGGCACCGGCAAGGTCTCGGCCCTGCGCGTCTCCCTGCCGGGCGACAAGTCGTTTGCGTCCTACAGCGAGGCCCTGGCCAACCTGACCACCGGGGCGCGCCTCGATCAATCGACGCAAATCTACTGGGAAGACGGCATGCTCGACGTGGCGTTCGACTACCCGATCAAGTCGGACCAGTCGGACTTTGCCATCCGTCCGGGCCTTACCCGTCTCGGCCTCCAGGTCAACGTCGTGCTGCGCTTCCTGCAGCCGGGCAAGACCGAGCGCGCCTTCGACGTGCACGCCGACACCGGCATCGTGCATCTCGACCCGCGCTGGCACCAGGCGTTCTACCTGTTCGCACGCGACGGGTTCTTCCACATTCTCGACGGCACCGATCACCTGCTGTTCCTGCTGTGCCTGGTGATTCCATTCCGCAAGCTGCGTCCGCTGGCCGTGGTCGTCACGGCGTTCACCGTCGCGCATTCGGTCACGTTGATTGCCTCGGCCTACGGCTGGGCGCCCGACAGCTTGTGGTTCCCGCCGCTGATCGAGACGCTGATCGCCATCTCGATCGTCTACATGGCGTTCGAGAACATCATTGGGGCGAAACTCGAACGGCGCTGGATCATGACTTTCGCGTTCGGCCTGATCCACGGCTTCGGGTTCTCGTTCCTGCTACGCGAGCGCCTGCAGTTTGCCGGTGAGCACCTGGTGATGTCGCTGCTGGCATTCAACGTCGGCGTGGAAATTGGCCAGTTGGCGGTGCTGGTGGTGACCATCCCGGTCCTGTGGTTGACCTTCCGCTACGTGGTGGCGGAGCGAATTGGCACCATCCTGATGTCAGCCCTGGTCGCACACACGGCGTGGCACTGGGCCACCGATCGCGGAGCGGTGCTGCTGACCTATCGCGGCCCCGAGCTCGATGTGCGTGACGCCGCGTCGTTCGTGCGTCTCGCGATCGTCATCGTCGGCGCGGCGTTCGTGATGTGGTTATTGTCGTTGTGGATAGGGAAACCGAAAGAGTCTCCGGAGGGCGAGGGCTTCAGCCCTCGCCAGTCTAGCGACGGCTAAAGCCATCGCTCTCCACGCTGCTAATACTCCACCTTCCAGAGCATCAGGCCCTGCGGCGGGGCGGTCTGCCCCGCTTCGCTGCGATCTCGCGAGTCGATAATTCGCCGCATGTCCTCAGGTGCGAAATGCCCGCGGCCGATGTCCACCAGCGTGCCGGCGATGTTGCGCACCATGTACTTCAGGAAGCCGGTGCCGCTGATCTCAAAGCGCAGCAGCCGGCCATCACGCGAAGGATCGCCGTCGAGCGGCGACACCGCCATCGGCTGCTCCCGGTCCATCTCGATTTCGCGCAACTCCGCCCCCAACACGCGGCGCACGGTCGTTTTCACGTCGGCGCCACGCCCCTGGAATGCCGCGAAATCCTGTTCGCCGACCAGCGTCGTCACGGCCGTCGTCATCCGCTGAAGATTCAGTGCGTACGGCACGTGCCAGACGACATGGCGAATGAACGGGCTCGGCGCCGCGCCGTTCCAAATGGCGTAGCGGTAGGTCTTGCTCTTCGCGAAAATCCGCGCGTCGAAGCGATCGAAGGTCTCCTCGACCGCGCGAATGCGGATGTCGCCGGCCTTCAGCCTCGCGTTGAGGGCCTTCAGCAATTCATCGGGGGGGATCGGGTGATCGACCGTGATGCTCGCCACCTGCGCGGCCGCATGCACGCCCGCGTCGGTGCGCCCGGCGGCGTTCAACGGATTGTGCCCGCCAACAATGGTGGCGATCTCGTCCTCGATGACGGCCTGGATGCCCAGCCCATTGGTCTGCCGCTGCCAGCCGGAGTACGCCGAACCGTCGTAGGCGATCGTCAGCTTCAGCGTGCGTGGCACGTGCTACTTCGAGCGCGATCCCGGCTTGACGACCGGCACGCCTTGCTGGCACAGCGGGCAGGCGTCGGGTTGATAGGTCGGCACCACCATGGGCAGCAATGCGTGGAAGGGCACGTCCAGGCCTTGCTTGCCGCCGCTGCGATCGACCACCGCGCAGGCACCAACCACGACCGCCCCAGCCGCGCGCGCCACGTCCATCGTCTCGCGAGTGGACCCGCCCGTGGTCACCACGTCTTCGACGACCAGCACTTTTTCACCCGGCTCCAGGGTGAAGCCGCGACGCAGGGTCAGCGTGCCGTCCTGGCGTTCGGCAAAGATGGCGCGGACGCCAAGGGCGCGGCCGACTTCCTGGCCGATCACGATGCCGCCGAGCGCCGGCGATAAAACGGTGACCGCGCCAAGCGGGCGCACGAGATTGCCCAGCGCGGCACCCAGCGCCTCGGCATCGCCGGGATGCTGCAAGACGAGGGCGCACTGGAGATAGCCAGGGCTGTGGAGCCCCGAGGACAGGCGAAAATGGCCGTCATGGAGCGCGCCAGAGCGGCGAAACAGGGTCAGGAGGTCGGCTTCGGTCATGGACGACTAGTATAGCGACCGCGCCCCAACCGGCCGCAGGCGGCGATGTTTCAAACACGAACGGCCGAACCCTAATCGGCCCCACCACGTCTATGATGGAGGGTGGACGTGTATGCCGGCGGCACCGCTCTTGCTGACCCTGCGGCTTGGGCGCCGAAGCGAGAAGAGCGTCGGCGGCTTCCAAGCCCGCGAATATCCTTCAATTGGAGTAGCAGTGTGATGCGTTTTGACCAGCGATTTTGCACCCGGGCAGTGGTAACCGCCGGCCTCGTGGCGACGATAGTGTCCGGTTTGGGGCTGTCGGCTGTTCACGCCCAGACATCGGCCGCGACGCCTCCGGCGCAAGGCCCGGTTCGGCGGATGAGCATCGACGATGCCGTGGCGACCGCAATCGAGCAGAACCTCGACCTGCAGGTCCAGCGTTTCAACCCGCAGTTGCAGGACCTGTCGACCGCGCAGTTCAAGGCCGCCTACACGCCGAACTTCGTCTCGACCATCAGCACCGCCGACTCGACGCAGCCCTCGACGAACATTCTCTCCGGCGGCACCGCGAGCGGCATCACCAACGGCCAGTCGGTCTTCAACTTCGGCCTGTCCTCCCTGACTAATTGGTACGGCGGCAGCTACGACGTCCGCTGGAACAATGGCCGGAACACCACCAACAACCAGTTCTCGACGTTCAATCCGCAACTGAACGCCTCCATTAGCGCCACGTATTCGCAGCCGTTGCTGCGCAACTTCAAGATCGACGGCGCGCGCCAGCAACTGGTCGTGAGCCAGAAGAACAAGGAAATCTCTGACCTGCAGTTGCAGCAGTCGGTCTACGCGACGGTCCGCAACGTCCGGAACGCGTACTACGACCTGACGTACACCATCGGCAACCTGAACGTGCAGCGGCAGTCGCTGGACCTCGCGCAGCAGTCGCTCAAGGACAACCGGGCGCGCGTTGAAATCGGCACCATGGCCCCGCTCGACATTGTCCAGGCGGAGGCCGAGGTGGCGACACGTGAAGAGTCGGTGATTCTCGCCGAGGCCGCCATCGACCGCGCGCAAGACACGCTGCGCGCGCTGGTCTTCAACCCAAGCTCCGGCGCCGACTTCTGGAGCGCGCGAATCGAACCGACCGATGTCGTGAGCTTCCAACCGACCGCCGTTGACGTTGACGGCGCCGTCAAGACGGCACTGACGCAGCGCACCGACGTGGTCGCGGCCCGCAAGAACCTCGAGGTCAACGACGTCAACATCCGATATTTCCAGAACCAGTCGCTGCCCGACGTCACGGCTTCGGTCAACTACAACGCGAGAGCGACCGGCGGGTTGCAGGTCACGCGCGCACGCGACCCACTCACTGGCCTGCCCACCGGTGCGATCACCTCAAGCGCGGAGCAAAGCTATCTCTCGACCTTGGGCAACACCCTTACCGGAGATTTCCCGGGCTGGTCGTTACAGGTGGATATCGCCTATCCTATTGGCAAGTCAAGTCAGGACGCGCAACTGGCGCGGGCGCGGCTGCAGAACACCCAGGCCGAGCGGCAGATTCAGAGTCTTGAGCTACAGGTCTCCACCCAGGTGCGTGAATACGGCCGCCAGGTCCAGACCAACGCCAAGCGCGTGGACGCCACGCGGTCGTCGCGCGTGCTGGCCGAACGCCGCCTCGAGGCGGAAGAGAAGAAGTACCAGGCCGGCATGACCAGCAGCTTTTTTGTGCTGCAGGCCCAGCGTGACCTGAACGTCGCCCGCAACAGCGAGTTGCTGGCGCTGGTCGAATACGCCAAGTCGGTCGTGAACTATTCGGCCGTCCAGCAGTCGCCGCTTTTCTAGAAACTCCGATAGACTGTGGCCCGTGCCCGTCACGGCCACAGTCATCACCCTCAACGAAGGCGCCAACCTTCGGGCCGCGCTCGAGTCCCTCGCCTGGGTCGACGAGATCGTGGTCGTCGACAGCCGCAGCACCGACAACACCGTCGCCATTGCCCGGGAGTTCACCGACAAGGTGATCGTCCGCGACTGGCAGGGCTACATCGATCAGAAGAACTTTGCTGCCGCGCAGGCCAGTCACGACTGGATCTTCTCGCTGGATGCCGACGAGCGCGTGTCACCGGCGCTCGCGGACGAGATCGCGGCCCTGCTGCAACGGGGAGCGGCGGCGCCCGGCTACCGCGTGCCGCGCGTCACGTTTCACCTCGGCCGGTGGATTCGGTCCACCGATTGGTATCCTGACTATCAGTTGCGCTTGTATGACCGCCGCCGCGCACGCTGGACCGGCCGGCTGGTGCACGAATCGGTCAAGGCCGACGGGCCGGTGGTCGACCTGCGCGGCGAGCTGCTGCATTACGCGTATCGCGACCTCGCGCATCACTTCCAGACCATGGACCGCTACACGACGCTGGCGGCGCGCCAGATGTTCGAAGATGGCCGGAGCGCGGGTTGGTTCGATCTCGCCGTGCATCCGCCGGCGGCGTTTCTTCGCAATTACCTGCTCCGAGGCGGCTTTCGCGACGGGGTTCCTGGGTTGATCGTCGCCGCCATGAACGCGCGCTACGT
>CAMBHC010000022.1 GCA_945866285.1 Candidatus Sulfopaludibacter sp. SbA3
CATTGCGCCCGGCGTCGTGGACCGCCAGTCGGTTCGCGAGCCGATGCAGACCGGCCTCAAGTCGATCGACGGCATGGTGCCGATCGGCCGCGGCCAGCGCGAACTGATCATCGGCGACCGCCAGACCGGCAAGACCGCGGTCGCCCTCGACGCCATCCTGAACCAGAAGGACACCGGCGTCATCTGTATCTATAACGCGATTGGCCAGAAGCAGTCGACGGTCGCGCAGGTGGTACGCACGCTCGAAGAAGCCGACGCCATGCGCTACACCATCGTGGTTGCCGCGACCGCGTCTGACCCGGCGCCGATGCTTTACATCAGCCCGTACTCGGCCACGGCGATGGGCGAGTACTTCCGCGACAACGGCCAGCACGCGCTGCTGATTTACGACGACCTCTCGAAGCACGCGCAGTCGTATCGTGAAATTTCACTATTGCTCCGCCGGCCGCCAGGCCGCGAGGCGTACCCCGGCGACGTCTTTTACCTGCACTCGCGCCTGCTGGAGAGAGCGGCGAAGTTGAACGACAAGCTGGGCGGCGGTTCGCTGACCTCCTTGCCGATCATCGAAACCCAGGCCGGCGACTTGTCGGCGTACATCCCGACCAATGTCATTTCGATCACCGACGGCCAGATCTTCCTGGAAGCCGACCTGTTCAACCAGGGCGTGCGTCCGGCCATCAACGTCGGCAACTCGGTGTCGCGCGTCGGCGGTTCGGCCCAGATCAAGGCCATGCGGCAGGTCGCCGGCACCCTGCGCCTCGACCTCGCGCAGTTTCGCGAGCTGTCGGCGTTCGCGCAGTTCGGTTCGAGCGACCTCGACAAGGCGACGCAGAACCAGCTCAATCGCGGCGCCCGTCTCGTCGAAGTGTTGAAGCAGAAGCAGTACGCGCCACTCGCCGTCGAGCAGCAGGTCACCATTCTCTATGCCGGCGTCAACGGCTTCCTCGACCCCATCGCCGTCGCCGACATCGGCGCCGCCCAGGACGAGCTGGTCACGTTCATGCAGACCCGCTTCGGCAACGTGCTGCAGGCGATCCGCGAGAAGAAGCAGCTGGACGACGCGCTCAAGAACGACTTGAACGCGGCGCTGAAGGAATTCGGCGAACACTTCGTAGCCATGAAGGGCAGCCTCGCGAAGGCGTAACCGATGCCGTCACTTCTCGACATCCGTCGTCGCGTCCGCGCGGTCAAGTCGACGCAGCAGATCACGAAGGCCATGAAAATGGTCTCTTCGTCGAAGCTGCGCCGCGCGCAGGAACGGATTCTCAAGAGCCGCCCGTACGCGCAAGAGATGCTGCGGGTCTTCAACAACCTGGCGACGCGAACCGACAACGCCGCACATCCGCTGTTGAACGACGATCCGCTGGCGGCGCGAACGCTGCTGATCGTGATCACCGCGGACCGCGGACTGTGTGGCAGCTTCAACACCAACGTCGCCAAGGCCGCGTTGCAGTTCACGATCGACCAGCCGAAGTCGCCTGATGGCCGCGACGTCGCCATGGCGCTGGTCGGCCGCAAAGCCCGCGACTTCTTCCAGCGTCGCGGCTTCGACGTGTTGTACGAAGAAATCGGGTTATTCCAGAACGTGAAGTGGTCGCACGCGCAGGCGATTGCCTCCACCGCGATCAAGGAATTCATGGGACCGGACGTCAGCTCGGTCTACCTGGTCTACAACGAATTCAAGTCGGTGATCTCCCAGCGGGTCGTGATCGAGAAGCTTCTGCCGATTCCCCGCCTTCGCGCCGAGGACACAAATTCAGACGCTTCGGCGGGGCAGGCTCCGTCAGCATCCTCGGCGGCAGATTACCTGTTCGAGCCCGCACCAGGGGAGCTGTTGAACACGCTGCTCCCGATGCATGTGGCCGTCCAGGTCAACCGCGCGCTGCTCGAGTCATCCGCCGCCGAGCATGCGGCGCGCATGCAGTCGATGGACAGCGCAACCCGCAACGCGAAGGAAATGGTGGACCGCCTGACCCTGTACATGAACAAGGTTCGTCAGGCCGCCATCACGCGCGAGATTATTGAAGTGGTATCGGGAGCCCAGGCGACGTAGTCCGGCTAAAGCCGGACGCCACATTGATGTGGTGTCCGCCGTTAGGCGGACCAGCAGCGAGAATTTATGGCTACAGCAGCAGATCTAAAAGTCGGCAAGGTCATCCAGGTCATCGGACCCGTCATTGACGTCGAATACGAGGGCGGGCACCTGCCGGCCATCTACAACGCCGTTCGCATCGTGGACGATGGGTCCACTGGTGGCGAGAAGGTGGACATTGTCGCCGAGGTCGAACAGCACCTGGGCGAAGGCCGTGTCCGCACCGTCGCGATGAAGCCGACCGACGGCTTGCAGCGCGGCATGAGCGTGATCGACACCGGCGCGCCGATCTCGGTGCCGGTCGGTCCCGAAACGCTCGGCCGCGTGCTGAACGTGCTCGGCGAACCGGTCGACTTCCCGGACCGGCCGGTCATGTCGAAGG
Source organism: Candidatus Sulfopaludibacter sp. SbA3 (assembly GCA_945866285.1). Taxonomy (GTDB): domain Bacteria; phylum Acidobacteriota; class Vicinamibacteria; order Vicinamibacterales; family UBA2999; genus 12-FULL-67-14b. The sequence goes on from CAMBHC010000022.1 coordinate 2,475, forward strand.
AACACTGGCCGATTCACCGTCCCGCTCCGACACTGGAACAGCAGTCCACCGAACTGAAGATGTTCGAGACCGGCATCAAGGTCATCGACTTGCTCGAGCCGTACCTGCAGGGCGGCAAGATCGGCCTGTTCGGCGGCGCCGGCGTCGGCAAGACCGTCATCATCATGGAGTTGATCAACAACATCGCCATGAAGCACGGTGGTGTGTCGGTGTTCGCGGGCGTCGGTGAACGCACTCGCGAAGGCAACGACCTATGGTTGGAATTCCAAGAGTCGGGCGTGATCGACATGAAAGACATGTCGAAGAGCCGCGCCGCGCTGGTCTACGGCCAGATGACGGAACCGCCGGGCGCGCGCCTGCGCGTCGGCCTGTCGGCACTGACCATCGCGGAATACTTCCGCGACGCCGAGAACAAGGACGTGCTCCTGTTCATCGACAACCTCTTCCGCTTCACGCAAGCGGGTTCCGAAGTGTCGGCGCTGCTCGGCCGCATGCCGTCGGCCGTCGGTTACCAGCCGACGTTGCTGTCGGAAATGGGCGCGCTGCAGGAACGCATCACCTCGACCAAGAAGGGCTCGATCACCTCGGTGCAGGCCATTTACGTGCCCGCCGACGACTACACTGACCCGGCGCCGGCGACGACGTTTGCGCACTTGGACGCCACCACCAACCTGTCGCGCCAGATTGCCGAACTCGGCATCTACCCCGCAGTCGACCCGCTGGCCTCGTCTTCACGCATTCTCGATCCGCGCGTCATTGGCGACGAGCACTACAACGTCGCCAAGCAGGTGAAGCAGATCCTGCAGCGCTACAAGGACCTCCAGGACATCATCGCGATTCTGGGCATCGACGAATTGTCGGAAGAGGACAAGCTGGCGGTGTCGCGCGCGCGCAAGATCCAGCGCTTCCTGTCGCAGCCGTTCTTCGTCGCCTCGCAGTTCACCGGCCTCGAAGGCAAGTACGTCACCATCGAGGAGACCATCCGCGGCTTCAAGGAGATCGCGGAAGGCAAGCACGACGGTCTTTCGGAGCAGGCGTTTTACCTGGTCGGGACCATTGACGAAGCGATCGCCAAGGCGAAGACTCTTAAACAATAACCATGGCTTCACCGACCAAGCTCACACTGCACATCGTCTCGCCGGACGCCGCCATTTCGAAGGAAGTGGACTACGTGTCGCTGCCTGGCGTGGAAGGCGATTTCGGTGTGCTGCCCGGGCACACGCCGTTCTTCACGGCGCTGCGGACGGGCGCGATGTGGTACCAGCAGGGTGCGGAAAAGCACAGCCTGCTGGTGTCGGTCGGCTTCGTCGAAGTGCTGCCTGACAAGGTGTCGGTCATCGCGCAGGTCGCCGAAACCGCCGAAGACCTGGACCAGGCCCGCGCCGAGGCGGGCATGAAGCGCGCTGAAGAAGTGATGGGCGCCGTGCCCCACGAGATCGACTTCGAGCGTGCGCGGCTGGCCATGCTCCGCACGTTGCAGCAGATGCAGGTGGAAAGCCGCAGAGGCGGTGTTTAGCAGCCTCGCGAAGCTCGGCCGCTATCGCGCGCTGATCCTGACCCTGGTGGTCCGCGATCTCAAGGCGCGGTACCGGGGTTCTGTCCTCGGGTTCTTCTGGTCGTTCTTCAACCCCGCGCTCCTCCTCTTCATCTACACGTTCGTCTTCACCAAGGTGCTGCCGTCGAGTCACCCGGCCAGCATGGAGCCGTTCGCGCTGTTCATGTTCTGCGGCATCCTGCCGTGGACCTGGTTCTCCGCGTCCTTGCTCGAGTCGTCCAACACGCTGATCGCCGGCGGCAACCTGATCAAGAAGGTGCTGTTCCCAGCAGAGGTGTTGCCGATCGTCACCGTGCTGGCAAACATGGTGCACTTCTTCCTCGGCCTGCCGATCCTGGCCGCATTCGTGCTCTATTACCAGCGGCCGATCGATCCCCTCGAGTTGCTGTGGCTACCGGTGATCGTGCTGGTGCAGTTGATCCTGAGCACCGGCTTGGCGCTATTCCTGTCGGCGCTCACCGTGCATTTCCGCGACCTCAAGGACTTGCTCGGTAATCTCCTGACGCTGTGGTTCTTCGCCACGCCGATCATCTACTCGGTGGAAATGGCGCCGCCCGACATGCAGTGGTGGTTGAACATCAACCCCATGACTCACTTGATGCGGTCGTACCAGGAAGTACTGTTTTTCGACGGCCCGTTCGGCCACCAGCGTTGGCTTCTGGGGTTGGGCGTGGGATCGGTCGCGGTGTTCCTGGCTGGCTACTTCGTCTTCGATCGGCTTCGCGATAGTTTTGCGGAAGAGGTGTAACGGTGTCAGACACCTTTCCAGAAATTGCCACCTGTGTGACCATCCTGTTGCCCATGGCCTTTGCCACAGGTAGCAATTTTTGGAAAGGTGTCTGACACCGTGCGTCCCGCGATCGACGTCATCAACGTCTCAAAGGTTTACCGGCGCTACGCGCGGCGGCGGCAGTTTGCGACGCTCAAGTCCGCACTGCTCGACGGCAGCCTGTTGGGCGACCTGAAGCCGGACGAGACCTTCCAGGCGCTGCGTAATGTTTCGTTCTCGGTGCCGAAGGGCTGCACCTACGGCGTGATCGGCAGCAACGGCTCCGGCAAGAGCACGCTGCTCAAGTGCGTGGCCGGCATCACCAGGCCGACCGAGGGCGAGGTCAAGGTCGATGGCCGCATCTCGGCGCTGATCGAACTGGGCGCCGGCTTCCATCCCGAGATCTCCGGCCGCGAGAACATCTTCATCAACGGCATCATGCTCGGCCTCAGCAAGAAAGAGGTCCAGCGCCGCTTCGACGAAATCGTCGAGTTCGCCGAGATGCAGGACTTCATCGACGCGCCGGTCAAGACCTACTCGTCGGGCATGTACATGCGCCTGGGCTTTGCGGTCGCGATTCACGTCGACCCTGAAGTGCTACTGGTTGACGAAGTGCTGGCCGTCGGCGACCAGGGTTTCACCCACAAGTGCCTCGACAAGTTCTCGGACTTCCGCCGGCGCAACAAGTCGATCCTGCTCGTGACGCACTCGCTCGACCTGGTCGAGAAGTTCTGTGACGAAGCCCACTGGCTGGACAAGGGTGTCTCAAAGGGTGAAGGCGATCCCAAGAAAGTGGTGGCCGCCTACATCATGAATGTCGAGGACAGCGAGGAGCATTCGCTGGCGAAGGCCGAAGCCGCGCGCCTGGCCGCCTCGGCATCTGAGGTGCCGCAGGCGCCACCACCTGATGTCGATGGTGAGAAGGCCCCCGAGAATCCCGTCGATGATGCCGAGACGACCCGCGATGGGTTCAAGGCGACGGAAGGGCGATGGGGCACGCGCGAGATCGAGATTACCCAGGTCTCAATCAGCGGCCCCGACGGCGAGTCCGGCCACGTGTTCCAGAGCGGCGACGACATCACGGTCCACATGACGATGACGGCCAAGGAGCCGATCACCGATTTCGTATTCGGCCTCGGCCTGTTCAACGCCGATGGCGTGTGCATTTACGGTACCAACACGAATCTCGAGGAATTCCAGCCCAGCGAGATCGTCGGCGAGTGCTCCGTGATGTTCGAGATGGACCACCTCGATCTGGTCGAGGGCACCTACCGGTTGGACCTCGCGGCCCACAAGGCCGATGGCTATCCCTACGACTACCATCGGCTGCTCTACACCTTCCGCATCAAGTCGCGCGTGCGCGATGTCGGGATCTATCGTCCCGCCCACCGCTGGACCTTTGGCGGCGGCATTACGATCAAGGGCGGCACCACGTAGAGGCGGGTCTTCAGACCCGTCCGTAGGACAAGGCATGGCGTTGACCACGAGCGAAGCCGTCGGGTTGGTGAACCGCGCGCGAGACTCCGGACAGATCATCGTCTTCACCAATGGTGTGTTCGACGTCCTCCACCCAGGCCATGTTCGCTATCTTCGCGACGCACGGGCGCTGGGCGACCTGCTGATCGTCGGCGTCAACAGCGACCGCTCGGCCCGCGCCCTGGGCAAGGCGCCGGATCGGCCGATCAATCCCGAAGGCGAACGCGCCGAAGTGCTGGCCGCCCTGCAGTCGGTGGATGCGGTGGTGGTATTCGACGAAAACACACCGCACGCCATCATCACGGCGATCCAGCCCGATATTCTTGTCAAGGGCGCCGACTGGGGCGAGAACGCGATCGTCGGCCGAGAGGTGGTCGAAGCCCGCGGCGGGAGAGTGGTTCGCATCGAACTGGCGAAGGGTTACTCGACGACCGCCATCATCAGCCGCATCCGCCGCTGACGGCGCTCGGCGTGCGATAATTCATGGCTCGGCGGTAAGAGAAATTCGTGCATGTCTAGCGCTCCGTCACTCGCGTTAAGGTCGCTGCTAATCTCCGTTCTCGGGCGAAGTGGGCTGGCATCCCCCACCCGGCGCGTCAGTGGCGTGACCCCCCCTGTACGGGCGATGGCCGTGGCGGCGGCCGCGCGAGGACTACCCGATGGCGTCGTCTTGCACGTTGTGCCCAAGGACGCCGACATCGAGTCCGCGGTCAGCGACATTCGATTCTTCCTCGGGGCGCTCGAAGGCTCTGCCGATACCGTGGTCGAGCAGCAGGTTCTGCCGTTCCCCTCGCCGCAAGTCGATCCCTACCGAGGCTTTCAGCCTCACCTGAAGGTCGCATCGGCCCGCGCCCGAGGCCTGCATGCGCTTGCCACGTCCACCCTTCGCTCCCCAGGAGTTTCGGGTGGCAGGCTGACACGTGTCATCGTTGCATCCGCGGCGGCATTGCTCACGCGCCTGCCAGACCCGGCGGCGCTGCTGCTCGCGTCGTACGAGATCACCCCAGGCATCGACATTGACCCGCACGCCCTCGCCAACACGCTCGTGGCCGGTGGATACGAACCGGCCGACCCGGTCGACGCCCACGGCGAGTTTGCGCGTCGCGGCGGCATTCTCGACGTGTTCCCGGCCGGGGAAGAACTGCCAATTCGCATCGAGTTCATCGGCGACACCGTGGAATCGATCCGCCGGTTTGATCCAGGCACGCAGCGCTCGGTCGAAACCCTGGACCGCTTCGGCCTGGTTCCGGTGCGCGAGGGATCGGGGCCCGGCACGGTTACATCGGATCTGTTTCAGTATCTGAGCACCCACAAGTCGCAAGTGTGGCTCTCAGAGCCATCCGATGTGCAACAGCAGATTGAGGCCGCCTGGGCGCAACTGCAGACCTCATACGCGGACGCTTCGGAACGGCAGAAGGGCGCACCGAAGGCACCACCGGCGGAGTTAATGCTGTCGTGGGCCGAGGTTGACGCGGCACTCCAGGGTGCGACGGTTGTCGAAGAGCTTGGGATCGGGGATCAGGAGTCAGGGACCGGGGATCGGGGGGCGGGGACCGAGCTGTCCGTTCAACCAGTCGCGTCGTTCCATGGCCGGATCGCCGATTGGGTCGCCGATGTAAAGGCCGCCCTCGAACGCGGCGACCGAGTGGTATTCGTGGCTGGCACGCACGGCCGAGCCGAGCGAACCGTGGAATTGCTGCGCGACTACGACGTTCGCGCGGTGATGGCGACTGATGCCGGGGATGTTGTCTCCGGCGCCGTGCTGGTGGCGGAAGGATGGCTGTCGAAGGGATTTCGGCTGAAGCCAGCCGACCGTCCAGGCGGGTCTGAAGACCCGCCTCTACAGGTCTATGTCGAAACCGACATCTTCGAAGAGGAGCGCCGCAAGACTGGCGGCGGCCGCAAGCGTTCGCTGGCCGCGACGTTCCTGTCGGACCTGCGCGATCTCAAGGTCAAGGACCTGATCGTCCACGTTGACCACGGCATTGGCCAGTTCGTCGGACTCAAGCAGATCTCCATTGCCGGTGGCGACATCGTCCAGGAGTTCCTCGAGCTCCAGTATCACGGTGACGCCAAGCTATTTGTCCCGGTTGAACGCCTGGATCTGATCCAGAAATACACCGGACCTGCGAGCCAGCCTCTTGATCGGCTCGGGGGCCAGACCTGGGAGAAGGCCAAGAGCAAGGTCAAGAAAGCCATGCGCGACATGGCCGAAGAGCTGCTGAAGCTCTACGCCGCGCGCAAGGCGGTGCCGGGTCATGCGTTCAGCACCGACACTCACTGGCAGGAAGAGTTCGAAGGCGCCTTTGAGTTTGACCTCACGGTCGACCAGGCGACGGCGGTGGCCGACATCAAGCGCGACATGGAATCGTCCACGCCCATGGACCGCTTGCTCTGTGGCGACGTGGGGTACGGCAAGACCGAAGTGGCCATGCGGGCCGCCTTCAAGGCGGTAATGGACGGCAAGCAGGTCGCATTCCTGGCGCCGACGACGGTGCTCGCGTCGCAGCACTTGAAAACGCTGAAGGAACGATTCGCGGCGTTCCCCGCGAAGATCGACATGGTCAGCCGTTTCCGCACCAAGCTCGAGATCAAGGAAACCCTCGAGAGCCTGGCTGCCGGCCGGCTCGACGTGATCGTCGGCACGCACCGCCTGCTGTCCAAGGATGTCCAGTTCAAGGACCTCGGCCTGCTGGTGGTCGATGAAGAACAGCGCTTCGGCGTGGCGCATAAGGAACGCATCAAGCAGGTGCGCAAGAGAGTCGACGTCCTCACCATGACCGCGACGCCCATTCCGCGCACGCTCAACATGTCGCTGGTGGGCATCCGCGACATGTCGGTAATCGAGACGCCGCCGAAGGATCGCCTGTCGATCCAGACCAACGTCGTCAAGTTTGACTCCGCGGTGATCACACGCGCCATTCGCGCCGAGCTCGCGCGCGGCGGCCAGGTGTTCTTCGTCCACAACCGCGTCGAGTCGATCTACTCGATGGGCAACCTGATCCAGCGGCTGGTCCCTGAAGCGCGCGTGGTCGTGGGCCACGGGCAGATGGCTGAGGACACGCTCGAAAAAGCGATGCTCGACTTCATGACGCACAAGTGTGACGTCCTGCTGTCGACCACGATCGTCGAGAACGGCCTCGACATCCCCAACGCCAACACCATCGTGATCAATCGCGCGGATCGTTACGGGCTGTCGCAGCTCTACCAGTTGCGCGGCCGGGTCGGCCGCAGCGATCGCGCGGCCTACGCGTATCTGCTGATCCCACCCGAAGAGGCATTGTCGCCAGTGGCGCGCAAGCGGCTCTCGGCGATGAAGGAATTCAGCGACCTCGGGAGCGGTTTCCGCGTGGCCGCGCTCGATCTCGAGATTCGCGGTGCCGGCAACCTGCTGGGTGGCGAGCAGAGCGGCACCATCGACACGGTCGGCTTCGAGATGTACATGAAGCTGCTCGAGGAAACGATCCGCGAGCTGAAGGGCGAGGACCTGGAAGACGATGTGCGCGCGACGGTCAACCTGAAGGTGGATTTCCGCCTCGATGACCAGTACGTGCCCGACATCAACCAGCGCCTGATGATCTATCGGCGCATGGCGGGATCGCGCAGCGAGGAAGAGATTGCCAAGAACGTGGACGAGGTGCGCGACCGCTACGGTCCGCCGCCAACCGCCGTGCTCAACCTGGCTGACTTCGCGCGCATCCGCGTGCTGGCCGACAACCTCGGTATCGAGACAGTGGACCGTGACGGCCCGCTCGTGGTGTTCAAGTTCCGCGAAAAGGCCAAGGTGGACCCGATGCGCCTGATCGGAATGGTGCAGGAGCGCGCAGACCTGACCCTGCTGCCACCCTCCACCGTGAAGCTCGACCTTCGCCCGGCTCCCCCTAAACCAGCAGGTGGGGACAAACCTTCAGGTTTGTCCGGGCCCAAGTCGCCCCTTCAGAAGCTGGCGGAAGCCCGTGGGCCCAGGCCGATCCCCAAGCCCAAGCGTCCGCCAGCCTGGTGGGCGGCGCGGGCAACGACGGGCGAGGTAACGCCCGGGTTTACCAAGGCCGAAATCCTGAAGGCGGCCCCTGAAGACCCCAGGGCACCAGATGGAGTCTTAGCTAGAGTGACCGAGTTCCTCGAGGACCTGGGTAGCTAGGGTCTGACCCCGAGCAGGGGTTGCCGAGGCGGTCTGACCCTACCGCAGGGTCTATAATTGGAGATTCAATGAAGCTACGAATTACCGGTCTGGCCGTTGTTGGTTTGGTCGTCGCGGCTCTGGCCTCGCCGGCCGCCGCCCAGACTGGCACGACGGGCACTATTCTCGAACAGGTGCTGGTTAAGGTGAACGGCGAGATCATCACCAAGACCGAGCTCGAGCAGCGGCAGGTCGCGGCCCTGCGGCAGAAGAATCCCAACTTGCGCCCCGACAGCGATGCGGACCTGCAGAAGGCGCTGAACGAAGTCACGCCGCAGGTGATTGTCGATGCCGTTGACGAATTGCTGATCGTGCAGCGCGGCAAGGAGCTCGGCTTCACGATGTCGACCGACCAGTTCAACAGCATCATCGAGAACATCAAGAAAGAAAACAAGATCGAATCGGACGAAGCGCTGCAGGCGGCGCTCAAGCAGGAAGGCATGACCATGGCCGACCTGCGCAAGCAACTGGAGCGCACCTCGTTGGTGCAGCGCGTCCAGCAACAGGAAGTCATGGGCAAGCTGCAGGTGACCGATACCGAGCTGAAGGCTTACTACGATGCTCACCAGGACGAGTTCGGCACCGTGCCGCAAATCACGCTGCGCGAAATCACGGTCGCGGTGACGGCTGATCCCCAGGGCCTCAACGTCGGCAAAGACGATGATGCCAAGGCCAAGGCGGAAGAGGTGCGCGGCAAGATCGTCGCGGGCGAACCGTTCCCGCGCCTGGCCGCGGACTACTCCGACTCAGGCTCGAAAGCGAACGGCGGCCTCGTCGGCCCGTTAAGCAAGAGCGACTTGTCTGAAGATCTGCAGAAGGCGCTAGCCGGTCTCAAGGAGGGCGGCGTGACGCCCGTGCTGCGTAGCGCGCGCGGCTACCAGGTGGTTAAGATCGAGAAGCTGCAGGATTCCACCACCAAGCCCTTCGACGATGCCAAGAACGAGATCGCCGACAAGATTGCGAGTGGGAAGCGCAAGGTTGAATTCGACAAGTTCCTCGACAAGCTGCGCACCGACGCGATCATTGACTGGAAGAACGACGACCTGAAGACGGCCTACGCCCTCGGCGTGAAGACCTTCCGCGGCACCGTTACCCAGTAACGCGGGATGGACTCGGCCTGGTTCGCCCTCTGGACACGATCGCGGCACGAGAAGCGGGTCCGCGACCAGCTGGAGAAAAAGTCGGTCGAGGTCTTTCTTCCCACCATTGGCAAGTGGAGCCACTGGAAGGATCGCAAGAAGAAGATCGACTGGCCGCTGTTCCCCGGCTACGTCTTCGCGCGCTTCGTCGCCGACGAGCGCATCGGCATCATCAAGGTTGACGGCGTTGTCCAGATCATCAGCAACAACGGCACGCTGTCGTCGATTCCCGATGAGGAGATCGAAAGCATCCGGACGCTGGTGGAAAGTGAGCTGGCCTTCGACCCGGTCCCGCTGATCAAGGAAGGCGCCATGGTCAAGGTAACGCATGGCCCGCTCAGGGGCGTCGTCGGCCGCCTGGTTCGCAAGGGGGCGCATGCCCGGCTCGTCCTCTCTGTTGATTTGATCGGCCAGGCAGTCGCCGTAGAGGTCGATGCCTCCGACGTGAAACCGTACTGACAATGAAGATCGGCAATATCGAACTCGACTCGCCGTTTGTCGTCTCGCCCATGGCGGGCATGACCGACACGGCATTTCGCCGCCTGGTGAAACGCCAGGGCGGCTGCGGGCTCGTGGTGTCCGAGATGGTCAGCAGCGAGGGGCTCGTCCGCGGCATCGATCGCACCCTCGAGTACGCCGAGTACACCGAAGAAGAGCGTCCTGTCTCCATCCAGATCTTCGGCGGTGAGCCGGCGAAAATGGCCGAGGCGGCGCGCGTCGTTGAAGCGATGGGCGCCAACATCGTTGACGTGAACATGGGCTGCCCGGTCCCCAAGATCGCCAAGCACCACGCCGGCTGCAGCCTGATGCGCGAGCCGCACCACGCCGCAGAGATTATTGCCGCCATGACGAAAGCCGTGAAGATTCCGGTCACCGTCAAGATGCGCAAGGGTTGGGACGATGGCGAGGTGAATGCGCCGGAGTTGGCGAAGCGGGTCGAGGGGGCTGGAGCCTCGGCGATTGCGGTGCATGGCCGGACGGCCCAGCAGAGCTACAGCGGCTTCGCCGATTGGGACGTTGTTGCCGGGATCGCGCGCTCGGTGAGCATCCCGGTATTCGGCTCCGGCGATTGCATCGAACCCGAAGACATCGTGACGCGCATGCAGAGCGGCGTCAGCGGGGTGTTCGTGGGCCGCGGCGTGTTGCGCAACCCCTGGATTCTCGCGCAGGCGCGTGACCTGATGGCCGGCCGACCGGCCCGCCAAATCACCGATGAAGATCGCGGCCGGTTCCTGCTGGACTACATGGCGTTGCTGCAGGCGGAACAGAAGGGCGAGCAGGACGGCTTCCGTCACCTGGTCGCGCAATCGACGCCGCCGCGGGCCGAGGCCAGCAAGGAGCGCTGGGTGGTCAACAAGCTGCGCGCGCTGTGCACGTGGTACACCAAGGGCTTCGATGGCGGCGCGCAGTTCCGCATTGGCGTGAACTCCGCGAAGTCGGTCGCTGAAGTGGAAGAATTGATCGCCGGCTTCTTCTTCAAGTCTGTGGGGACAAACCTTTAGGTTTGTCCGTAGAATCAAACCATCGTGACTCCAGAAATCACCATCGCCGGCCGCAAAGTTGGCCCGGCCCACATCCCGCTCGTGGTCGCCGAAATCGGCATCAACCACGAGGGCAGCCTCACGGTCGCCCGCGAGATGGTGGATGCGGCGGCACGCGCCGGCGTGGAAGTCGTCAAGCACCAGACCCACGTGGTCGAAGACGAGATGAGTGGCGCGGCCAAGACGGTCGTGCCGGGCAACGCCGCCGTGTCGATCTACGAGATCATGCGGCGCTGCGCGCTCTCCGAAGACGACGAGCGGGCGCTGAAGGCCTATGTCGAGTCGAAGGGCATGATCTTCATGAGCACGCCCTTCTCGCGCGCGGCAGCGGATCGGCTCGAGCGCATGAACGTGGCCGCGTACAAGATCGGCTCTGGCGAGTGCAACAACTACCCGCTGCTCAAGCACATCGCCTCGTTCGGCAAGCCCACCATTCTCAGCACGGGCATGAACACCATTGAGAGCGTGGCCAAGGCGATGGCCATCTTCGAACAGGCCGGTACGCCGTGCGCGCTGCTGCACACCACCAACCTGTATCCGACACCGCCGCACCTGGTTCGCCTTGGCGCGATGGTGGAGTTGGGCATGGCGTTTCCGAAGGCGGTGATTGGCCTGTCGGATCACACGACCGACAACGTCGCGTGCATCGGCGCCATGGCGCTCGGAGCGTCCATCGTCGAGCGCCACTTTACCGATCACATGCAACGCGTCGGACCAGACATCGTCTGCTCGATGGATGAGCAGCGGTGTCGCGAGTTGATCCAGGCGGCGCGGACGCTGCACGTGGAGCTGGGCGGCACCAAGGGCCCGGTGAAGGAAGAGCAGGTCACCATGGACTTCGCTTTCGCGACCGTGGTCACCATTCAGCCGATCAAGGTGGGCGAGGCCTTCACGAAAGAGAATTTGTGGGTGAAGCGCCCGGGCACGGGCGCCATTCCGGCGGAGCGTTACGAGGATCTGCTAGGCAGGCCCGCCAAACGAGACATGGCAGCCGACACGCACCTGACCGCAGACGACGTCTAATTAGAGACAATACTTCGCGTCTAGTAAGATTCCTCGATGGCAGAGATGATGCCGAACGCACGGATTTTCGTCGCAGGCCACCGGGGCCTGGTGGGGTCGGCTGTCGTCCGGTGTCTCGAACATCTCGGCTACGCCAGCATCCTGACTGCCACTCGCGATCAGCTCGACCTGCGCGATCAGGCCGCCGTGAATTATTGGTTCCGGGCCAATCGTCCTGAGTTCGTGTTTCTGGTCGCCGGAACCGTGGGCGGCATTCTGGCCAACTCCACGCGACCTGCAGAGTTCATCTACGACAACATGATGATTCACGCCACGGTGGTGCACTCGGCCCACCTGTTCGGCGTGACGAAACTGCTCTACCTCGGCAGTTCCTGCATCTACCCGCGTCACAGCCCGCAGCCGATGCCGGAAGAGGCGCTGCTGACGGGGCAGCTCGAGCCGACCAATGAGTCGTACGCGATCGCGAAGATCGCCGGCATCAAGCTATGCCAAGCCTATCGCACGCAGTATGGCAGTGATTTCATCTCGGCGATGCCGACCAACCTGTACGGTCCGAAGGACAACTTCGACCTGTCGAGCTCACACGTATTGCCGGCGATGATTCGCAAGTTCCACGATGCCAAGGTCGAAGGCCGACGCGAGGTGACGATTTGGGGCACGGGCACGCCGCGCCGCGAGTTCCTGCACGTGGATGACTTGGCCGACGCCTGCGTGTTCCTGATGCAGCGCTACAGCGGCGCCATGCACTTGAACGTCGGCACCGGCCAGGAAGTCTCGATCGCCGATCTCGCCGGCATGGTCCGCCGCATCGTCCACCCCGATGCAACCATCGTTTACGACACGAGCAAGCCGGATGGAACCCCGCGCAAGCTGTTGGACGTCTCCAGACTGCATGCCCTGGGCTGGCAGCATCGGACATCACTTGGCGAAGGCATTGAGAGCACGTATGAGTGGTTCCTCGCGAACCATGCCGACGCGCGAGGAGTAGTGAACAGCTAATGCCATTGCGAATTGGCTTTGATCTCGACGGCACCGTCGCCGACATGTAATCGGCGTTGCACGTCGAGGCGTTGAAGTTGTTCGGCGAAGAAGTGGTGGCCAAGTCGGCCTACAAGAAGGCGCCGGCCAGTCCCGATGGCGCCGAGGGCGAGCTGTCTC
>CAMBHC010000023.1 GCA_945866285.1 Candidatus Sulfopaludibacter sp. SbA3
ACCGGCCTGGGCATGAACCTGCTCGATAATCAGGACCTCGAAGCCGTCGCGGTGATGGCGGCCAAACACAATCGCTGGGTGTTCATGCTGACCATCGCGCCGCTGGCGGTGAAGGGCGGCACAGGTTCGCCGGCCAACATCATCGCCACGTTCTAGTTGACCGCGAACGGAAATTCCGCCAGATAACCTGGCGTCTTGAGGTAGAGAATCGAATGGGTCGAAAAGCCAAGGGTATGAGAGCGGCCACCGCGGACATCTCCGGTTCGTTCCGGCAGACACCCAATTGGCCGTTGCTGGCGCTTAGCCTGGTCGGCGTGGCGCTGGCCGGTTACTTGTCGTGGACCGCCTTGACGGCCACGGCCGTGCAAGGCTGCGCCGAGGGCGGTGGTTGCGACGCGGTGCTGTCGAGCCGATGGGCCACGCTACTGGGCGTGCCGACGGCGGTGTGGGGCTTACTGACGTACCTCGCGCTGGCGGGCACCGCGTTCATCCGGCGAGCCGAGACGCAGTGGCGGATGGCCTGGACCATCGCCTTCTTTGGCGCGCTCTACAGCGTGTACCTGACGACGATTTCCCTCACCATCCTCGGCGCGACGTGCCCGTATTGCCTGACGAGTCTGGCGCTGATGACGTCGACCCTGGTCGTCGTCACCTTGCAGCGGCCATTCACCATGCGCGGGTTCTCCTGGCAGCGATGGTTGACGTGGCGGGGTGCGATTTCCGCCGCGATGATTGTGTTCCTGCACCTGAACTACATCGGAGTCGTGGGCCGCGTGCCGGGAGTCGAGGATCCGATGTCCCGCGCCCTGGCCATCCACTTGTCCAAGAGCGGCGTGGTCATGTACGGTGCCCACTGGTGCGACCACTGCCGGCAACAGAAAGAGCTCTTCGGCGAGGCCGCGAAGCGTCTCCCGTATATCGAGTGCAGCACGGGGGCACAGGGCACGCCGCAGACGACGGAATGCAGTAGCCGAGGGATCAAGACCTACCCGACGTGGTTCATCAACGGCCAGCGCTACGAGGAGGTCATGACGCAGACACGGCTGGCCCAACTCACCGGCTTTCAGCCGCCGGCGGCGCCAACCTCTGGCGGTGCCCAACCGTAGGCTGCCCGAATTGGCAGAGGGTCCCTACAAGGTCCTGAGGTAGGTCGCGCGGGCTTCTTCGAGGCTCTCGAGAATGCGGTCAGCGAAGGCCTGCGGCGTGATCACGCGGGCCGCGGGACCAAAGCCCATCACCCACGCCTGCAGTTCCCAATCAAGCACGACGTTCAGCGTGAGGCGAATGCGGCCATCGGCTCGCTCCTCGATCGCCTGCGAGGCATGCCATTGGCGCTCGCGCACGTACGGCGCTTCGGCGGCATTGAACTCGACCACGACGGTCTCTGGTGTCCCCGAGAAGGCGCCGAGGGAGTGCGGAAAGACATCGGCGGGGGAGTCGGCCACCGGGCTGAAGCTCTCCTCAAGTGCCACCGCCTGCTCGATGCGCTGCACCGCGAAGGTCCGCATCTCCGCGTAGTCCGGCACAAACGCTTGCAAGTACAAGCCGCCCTGCGCATATGCCAGGCGATAGGGTTCGACGATGTAGTCCTTGAGCTTCTTGCTGGAGAAGGAGTGATAGCGCATGCGCACGCGACGGCGGCCGAGAATCGCCGACATCAGCGTGTCCACGGCCTTTGACGAGCTGCCGGCGAACGGCCGCGAGCTGTGCTCCTTGGCGCCAAGCGCGTCCGGCAGGCTCTCGATGAACTTCCACAACGAGGGCGGCAGCGCTTCGTACAACTTGTCGAAGGCAGAGGCCAGGCTGTCCTGGAACGGTCCGCCGGTCACCGCCGACAGCACCGTGCGGCTCAAGTACAGCGCGCACAACTCCGACAGAGAGAACCCCGCCGCCGCCACGCCCTTGAAGACGTCCCGGTTCAGCGTGAAGGCGGTCTTGCCATCCCGCTTGACGGCCTCGATGGGGAAGCCGGCCTGGGTCAGCGCGTCGAGGTCACGACGGATGGTCCGCTCCGAGACCCCCTCGCCGGCCACGTCCTGGGCCTCGGCCAAGGTCAGGCCCCTGGCTCGTCCCTCCAGGGTCAGCAGGATCCGCCACTGGCGGACTATTTCGGTGTGACGTTCCATGGCCTTAGTCGTAGAGGCGTGTCGTCAGACCCGCCTGCGGTAATGCTTGAACTTCGGCAGGTGGCACGCTGTATGCATAGCAGGCAGCTGTGTGCAAGTTGATGAAACTTCGTCGCGCCAATGCGCGACGGGAAACCCAGCTGACCTGATCTGTCACGCGCAACCCATAAGGTGTCGTTATGACGATTCGCATTCGCTTCCGCCGACCCGCTCCCGCCGCCAAGAAGGTTTGCCAGCACTGTGAGAACCGCCGCAGCCTGTTCCGCCAGGAGGGCATTGCCAAGTGGGCGCCCTACTACGCGCTCTGCTACAAGTGCTACCAGCGCTACGTCACTCGCGCCCAGGCGACACCGGTACAGCGGGACGCAGCGGCCATTGCCGCCCGTCCCCCTCGTAAAATACTCGCTCTAGAAACAGGCCTGATGACGGCGCAGTGAGCTCCGCCGGTGTCGGCTTGCCGACACGCGGTGTCGACTTCGCATGTAGCGGCGGGCCTTCAGGCCCGCCTGCGGCAAGGAGGCGGTCGATGTCCTCAACGTCCATCCCGCCCTTGCCGATCGCCGCCAGCACGCCGACCATGCGCCGCACCATCTTCCAGATGAAGTGCGAGCCGGTCACGCGGATCAGGATGAGGTCACCGTCCTCGATGAGGGTCACCTCGTCCACCAGGACTTCGGTCGACTTTTCATCTGGGTCATCGTCGCTGAAGGCCTGGAAGTCGTGCATCCCCGTGAGCCGGGCCGCAGCGGCCTGCATGCGGGCCAGGTCGAGCGGCTCGCGTACCCACCACACGAACGGCTTGGCGAACGCGCTGCGCCGGCGCGACAGCTGATACAGGTAGCTGCGCGCCACCGCGCTGTGCCGCGCGTGGAAGCGATGCGCCACCGTATCAACGGCGAGGATGTGAATGTCTGCCGGCAGCGCGTCGTTGATGCCGCGGCGGATGGTTTCCGCCGGTAACGGCTTGCGCATCTCCAGGTGAGCCACCTGGTGCAACGCGTGCACCCCGGCGTCGGTACGGCCCGAGCCGTAGAACTCGAACGTGTTGTCGCGCGTCAGGTCGCTGATCGCCCGTTCGATCTCACCTTGGATGGTCTTGGCGTTCTTCTGCTTTTGCCAGCCGCTATAGCGCGTCCCCGCGTATTCAATCGTGAGCTTGTATCTCGGCACGAGCCTTTATGATAATGCCGCATGTCGATTCACAAGCCGGTTCATGCAGCCAATCTTCCGAAACCTGTCGGCCCCTACTCGCCGGGGATGAATTTCGAGCGCCTGATCTTCGTCTCGGGCCAGGGTGCCACCGATCCAGCCACTGGCGAGCTGGCCGGCACCGACGTCGAGACCCAGACCGAGCAGTGCCTCAAGAACCTGCACGCCATCCTCAAGGCTGGGGGATCCGACCTGCAGCACGTGCTGCGCTGCGGCGTCTTCCTGCTCGACATGAAGGAATTTCAGCAGATGAACGGGGTCTACGCCCGGGTGTTCGGCGAGCACCGACCGGCGCGCACGACGATTCAGGCGGCCGGCCTCCCGGGCGTCGGGCTGCGGGTGGAGATCGACTGCATCGCCTACGTCCCGTAGGGACGGCGTTCGTGTTCCTGCAGCGCTACTTCTTAACCTGGTTCACGACATTCATGGCCGTCGTGATCATGGACGCGACGTCGCCGAGATTCGACGGCAGGATGATGGTGTCGGCGTTGTTGATCACCTTGCCGAACTCGGCGATGTACTGCTCGGCCACCTTCAACTGAATGGCCTCGGCGCCGCCGGGCGCGCGCGTGGCTTCGGCAACCCGCTTGATGCCCTCGGCATTCGCGGTGGCCACGGCCAGGATGGCCGACGCCTGGCCTTCGGCCTCGTTGATCTGCTGCTGGCGGCGGGCTTCTGACGCCTTGATGACCTGCTGCTTCTCGCCCTCGGCCGAGTTGATGGCGGCATCGCGCTGGCCCTCGGACGTCAGAATCACGGCGCGCTTCTCGCGCTCGGCGCGCATCTGCTTTTCCATGGCCGCCAGGATGTCGGCCGGCGGCGTGATGCTCTTCACTTCATACCGCAGCACCTTCACACCCCAGGGCTCGGTGGCCTTGTCGAGTTCCGCGACGACCGAGATGTTGATGTTCGTGCGCTCTTCAAACGTGCGGTCCAGATCGATCTTGCCGACTTCACTCCGCAGCGTCGTCTGCGCCAACTGCGAGATGGCAAACATGTAGTCGGTGATGCCATACGACGTGCGCTCGGGGTTCAGCACCTTGAGGTAGAGCACGCCATCGACCTGCACCTGCACGTTGTCGCGCGTGATGCAGATCTGCGCTGGAATATCGAGCGCCATTTCCTTGAGCGAGTGCCGGTAGCGAATGACGTCGATGAACGGCACCAGGATGTGGAAACCGGCATCCCGGACACCGGCAAAGCGGCCCAGCCGTTCAACCACAAACGCACTTTGTTGCGGAACGACGATCGCGGTCTTCGCCAGGATAACCAGCGTGATGATCGCGAGCAGGATGATGACGAACAGTCCGCCTTCCATTGATGCACTCCTTGGGGGCTTGGGGGCTTGGGAACGAAGCCAGGCCCACAAGCGTCAGCCGGTAATTACTTATTCAGGGACGACGGTCAACAGCAGGCCGTCAATGCCGGCCACGCGCGCGCGCTGGCCCACGGTCAGCGTCACGTCGCTGGTGTTCCGCGCACTCCACGATGCGCCGCGCACTTCGACGCGGCCCACCAGCCCGGGCTGCAGGCTTTCCTGGACGACCGCGAGCACACCGATAAACGAATCGATCGCGGGAGGAGGGGGCGGTTGCAGGCTGGTCTTCAGCCGCCCACGGAAGATTAGCACCGATGACACCGAGAGCACACTGAACCACAGGCCCTGCATGGCGAGGGACGTGACGATGTCGAACCGGGCGAGGACGCCGACGGCCAGTGCACCGATGCCGAAGAAGATGATGAAGAAGCCGCTGGGAGTGACCAGCTCGGCCACCACCAACGTCAATCCGCCAGCGATCCACAGCCACCATTCCATATTGGGATTATAGCCAGATCGACGGTCGGGTATGATCGGAGGTTCCATGCCCTTGATTCTGGTCACCAACGACGATGGAGTGCAGTCGGAGGGGATTCACGCCCTCGCCGAAGCCATGAAATCCCTTGGCGACGTGGTGGTCGTCGGCCCCCTGCAGGAGGCGAGCGCGATCGGTCATGCGCTGACGCTGCGGCGGCCGCTGCGCATTGAAACTATCCGCGAGGGTGTCTACGCCGTCGACGGGACGCCGACCGATTGCGTCAACCTGGGGTGCGAGATCATCCTGAGGCGCCTGCCGGACCTGGTGGTGTCTGGGATCAACAAGGGGTGGAACCTGGGCGACGACATCACCTACTCGGGCACGGTCGCTGGCGCGCTCGAGGGCGCTCTACTGGGCGCGCCTGGAATTGCCGTGTCGCTGCGGCGCACGCCGACCTACGACTTCGGCCCGGCTGCCGCCGCCGCGGCCGCCGTGGCGCAGATGGTGCTGTCAAAGGGCATCCCGCCCCGTACGTTTCTCAACATCAACCTGCCGACCGGCACGCCCAAGGGCCTGCGCGTCACGACACAGGCCAAGCGCAATCACGTCACGCAGATCGATTCGCGCACGGACCCACGGGGCAACCACTACTACTGGATCGACGAGGCCCTTGATGTGTACCACCCCGACAGCGGCCGGTCGGACTACGAGGCAGTGATGGAAGGGTACGCGTCGGTCACGCCGCTGCAGCCCGACCTGACTGCCTACGACATGCTGGAGCGGTTGGCCAAGGACCTTCGGCCTTAATCGTCGAGCCCCAGCGCCCAGCGGATGGCGCCTGTCTGCGCGGGAATTCCTGCAAACAACGAGTTTTGGTGCATTTTGAGTTCGTGTTGGGTTATGCTCTTTGGACGCCGTCGGGGCGTGGCTCAGTCTGGTAGAGCGCTCGGTTCGGGACCGAGAGGTCGAAGGTTCGAATCCTTTCGCCCCGACCAATTTATCGCAGCAAAAGGCTCGGGTATACCGGGCCTTTCGCACGTACGGCTGAGCCAGAACCAAGGACCATGCGCGGCTGGCCGCTCTTGCGATGACGACCGGCGAGGCTTCCGTGTACGACAGGTCCGGACCGGCTACCGCCACCTTCCCCTGAGCACGTTCGACCACAGTCTTGCGAAGCATGACGGTGCTGAAAAGCTATAGTCTGCTGTAGCCCTCGATGCGTCCGAAGTTCTCCCTGCTCAACATCCTCGTCGCCATCATCGGCGCAGCCTTGCTGGTGTTCACCATCCGCCGTGTCGGATGGGCAGAGGTCGTGTCGGGCGTCACCAGCGTCGGCTGGTGGTTTGTTCTGGTCGTAATTCTCGGCGCTGTCCGCATGGCGTGCCGGGCCCGCGCATGGATGATCTGCGCTCAGGACCCAGCGCAGCACTCGAGCACCCCCGCACTTCAGCACCCCAGCACTTCAGCGCCTCAGCACCTCCGGTTCCGTGATGCCTTTGGCGCCATGCTCGCCGCCGATGCACTGGGGAACCTGACGCCGCTCGGCCTGCTGGCCAGCGAACCCACCAAGATCATGCTGACGCGGTCGCGAATCTCGACCGTGACCAGCGTGGCGTCGGTCACCACCGAGAACGCGTTCTACACCGCGTCAGTCGCGGTCGTCCTATTGGCCGGGACGTGGTTCTTCTTTCAGCGCGCCGGGGTGCCGCCCGCGCTTGAGCAACTGGCGGAGGTCATCGTCATCGCCATCGCGATAGCGGCGGTCATCGGCTTATGGCTGGCACGGTCGCAGCCCGCGCTACTGTCGCGGTTCGCACCATTGATCACCAGGCTGGCGGGTCGCACCGCGGTGCCTGCCGACGCCCTTCGTGAAGTGGAGTCGCGCATCTACGGCGTGCTCCGCTGGCCGCTGGGCCGGTTGGCTCACGTCGGAGCGTGGGAAGCCGTCTTTCATGTCGCCGCAGTAGCCGAGGTATGGCTGGTGCTGCACTTGTTGCCCATGGCTGCCAACGCGACGCTGGTGGATGCCTTCCTGCTCGAGAGCGCGGGGCGATTCGTCACCATCGCGTTCAAGTTCATCCCATACCGTTTGGGAATCGATGAGGCGGGATCGGGCGCGGTGGCCCAGGTGATCGGGATTGGTCCGGCTGCCGGCGTCACGCTCGCGCTGGTGCGCCGCCTGCGCATTCTCGTGCTCAATGTCTTCGGCCTGATCCGACTCGCGCGCGCCTAGGCTCTAGTGAACGATCGCTGGTAGTCGAGGCTGAACGCCGCCCTGAAGCGTGAGAAGATTGACGCCGTGGATCCCAAGGCCAAGCTGGCCGCCCCGACTCTGCCGACTGCGAAGCCTCATTGACAGACACATCACCCGCACACCCCCAAGGGCGGCAACTGGCCGTCCTCACTCTCGGCGCCCTCGGCATCGTCTACGGGGACATCGGTACCAGTCCCCTCTACGCCCTGCGCGAGTGCTTCCACGGCCCGCACGGCATCGCCCCCACGCCCGATAACATCCTGGGCGTGTTGTCGCTGATCTTCTGGTCGCTGACGCTGGTCGTCTCGATCAAATACCTGGTCTTCGTCATGCGAGCGGACAACGGCGGGGAAGGCGGCATCCTGGCCTTGTTGGCCCTGGTATCGAGACAGGCCGATGCGTCGCGGCGCAGCCGCGCGGCCTTGATCCCCCTCGGCTTGTTCGGCGCCGCCTTGCTCTACGGCGATGGGATGATCACGCCGGCCATTTCCGTGCTGGGCGCCGTCGAAGGGCTGGCGATCGCCACCCACGTGTTCGAGCCGTACGTGGTGGTGATCACGGTGGTGATCCTGGTCGGGCTGTTCCTGATCCAATCGCGCGGCACGGCCAAGGTCGGCGCCATGTTTGGTCCGGTCATGGTCGTGTGGTTCATGACCCTCGCCGTCATGGGCGTATCGTGGATCGTGGTCAATCCGTCGGTCATGGCCGCATTTAACCCGGTCCATGCCGTCAGCTTTTTCGTCCGCAACGGTGGTCACGGCTTCATCGTCCTCGGCTCGGTGTTCCTGGTCGTCACCGGTGGCGAGGCGCTCTACGCCGACATGGGGCACTTTGGCCGCAAGCCCATTCGCCTCGCCTGGTTCGCGCTCGCGTTTCCGGCACTGGTGCTGAACTACCTGGGGCAGGGCGCCATGCTGCTGCAGTCGCCGGAGCTGGCGTCGTCACCGTTCTACCGGATGGCGCCGGCATGGGCGCTGTACCCGCTGGTGATCCTCGCCACCATGGCCGCGGTCATCGCGTCACAGGCGTTGATCTCTGGCGTGTTCTCGATGACCCACCAAGCCATCCAGCTTGGTTATTGCCCCCGCATGGGCATCGAGCACACCTCTGCCAGCCACAAGGGGCAGATCTACATTCCGCAGATCAATTGGGCGTTGATGGTGGCGTGCGTGGGCCTGGTCATCGGCTTTGGCAGCTCCAGTGCCATTGCCGCCGCCTACGGTATTGCGGTGTCGTCGACCATGGTCATCACGACCATGCTGGCGTATCTCGTGGCGCGCGGCTCGTGGGGTGCCAGCCGCGTGATGGCGGGTTCGCTCGCAGGCGCATTCCTGGTAATTGAGTCGGGGTTCCTGGCCGCCAACTTCACCAAGATCCTGCAGGGCGGCTGGTTCCCGCTCGCCGTCGGCGTGATCATCTACGTGCTGCTCTCTACGTGGAAACAGGGCCGCGCGCTGCTGGCGGTGCGGTTCCGCGAACGCCTCTATCCACTCGATCAGTTCCTCGCGGACATTGCCGCCAACCCGCCGCATCGCGTCAGCGGCACGGCCGTCTTCATGACCAGCAACGGCGATGGCACGCCGCCGACGCTGTTGCACAACCTGCATCACAACAAGATTCTTCACGAGCGGATCATCCTGCTGACGATCGCGACGACGGACAGCCCCGTCGTCGCAGCGGCGGACCGCCTCACGGTGACGCCGCTACAACAGGGCTTCTTCCGCGTCCGGGCCTGCTATGGGTTTACTGAGACGCCTGCCGTGCCCGCGGTGCTCGAACAGGTCTTGTTGGCCGGCCAGCAGATGGTAGCGGCCGACATCACGTATTTCCTGGGTACCGAGACCCTGCTGGCTACTGACAGGCCGGGGCTGCCGCTATGGCGCGAACGCCTGTTCGTCCTGATGTCCAGGAACGCGCTGCGCGCGACGACGTTCTTCGGCATCCCGCCGGAACGGGTCGTGGAGCTCGGGATGCAGGTGGAACTGTAGTGACGCCAGGCGGGTCTTTAGACCCGCCTGCCCTAGTTCTTCAAGTGGAACGGCACCGACGTCGTCACGACGCGGGGCCGGAACAACAGCGCGGCCTTGAGCGTGAACGCACTCTGATTGTGCAGCAGGTGATGCCACCAGTGCTTGACCACGAATTCCGGCAGGACCACCGTAATGTAGTCCTCGGGATTCTCCCGCTCGAGGCGGTCGATGTATTCGAGCAGCGGTTCGCTCATCGAGCGGTACGGCGACTGCAACACCACCAGCTTGACGTGTGAGCCCCAGTGCGGCCAGTCGCGCTTCAGCGCGACCAGTGACTCGGGATTGACGTTGACGTACACCGCGCGGACATCCTTCGCCAGCGAGCTGGCGTAGCGCAGCGCCTCGAGAACGGCGCGATGCACGCCGCCGATCGGAACAATCACGATGTGGCCGTGCGGCGTCGTGTCGACCTCGAGACCCGTCAGGGACAACTGCGCCGAGACGCTGTCGTAGTGCAAACGGGTCTGCTTGAATACGAACATCATGATCGGCACCAGCACGAGGACAATCCACGCGCCCTCGGCAGCCTTGGTGATGGCGACGATGACCAGCACAATGGCCGCCACAACCGCGCCGAGGCCGCTGATCACCGACCGGAACTGCCAGCCGGCCGGCCGCAGGCGCCGCCACCGCAGGAACATACCGGTCTGCGACAGCGTGAACGCCATGAACACACCGATCATGTAAAGCGGGATGAGGGCGTGCGGATCGCCGCCAAAGACGATGATCAGCACGGCTGCCGCCACACCGAGCAGAAAGATGCCGTTTGAATATGCCAGCTTGTCGCCCAGGTTCATGAACTGGCGGGGCATGAAGCGGTCGCGGGCGACGAAATAGGCCAGGCGGGGGAAGTCGGCGAACGCGGTGTTCGCCGCCAGGACCAGGATCATCGCGGTAGCCGCCTGGACACCGTAGTAGAACGAGTTGCGACCGCCGAAAATTGCGCGCGCCAGCTGCGAGACCACCGTCTCGCGTTCCGCCGGCACAATGCCGAAGTGGTGCGCCAGGGTGCTAATCCCGACGAACATTATGATCGCCAGGGCACCCATCAGGGTCAGGGTCCGCGCGGCCGTCCGCGCCGCCGGCTCCTGAAATGCCGGCACACCGTCGGAGATCGCCTCGACACCGGTCATCGCCGTGCACCCGTTCGCAAATGCGGTGAGCAGCACAAAGGTCGTGATCGTGCCCGTCCCCAAGAACGCCACCGGCTCGGCCGGTTCGAACATCGGCGCCGTGCCGAACACGCCCGTCCAGGCGCCGACGATGATCAGGGTGAACACGCTGCCGAGAAAAAAGTACACCGGCACACCAAACAGCTTCGCTGATTCGCGCACGCCGCGAAGATTGCCAAGCGCCAGCAGCGTGATGAAGACCAGGGCCAGGGGCACCCGGCTGACATGAAGGTCGGGCAAGGCCGAGGTGATCGCGGACACACCCGCCGCGATGCTGACCGCCACCGTCAGGGTGTAATCGATCAGCAGCGCCGCCGCGGTCACGAGCGAGGCGTTGGTCCCGATGTTCTCTTTGGTGACGATGTAGTCACCGCCGCCCTGCGGATACGCGAAGATCGTCTGCCGGTACGACGAGACGATGATCAGCAGCAGTAACGCAATCAGACCGGCGATGTACGGCCCGTAGTCGAGCGCCTCTGGGCCGCCGCGGGCCAGGACTCGCAGCACTTCTTCGGTGGCATAGGACACCGACGACAGCGCGTCGGACGACAAGATGGCCAAGCCCGCCAGCATGCCCAGCTTCTGGTGATGGGCCTGGAAGGTCGGAATCGGGCGGCCGACGAGGAGCCGCTTCAGCGGCGCGAACACGAAACCTGTCCCTTCATGCGCGGTTATTCTAGCGGATTCGCACCGGCTGCGACCGGGCAAGGGGGCGAGCGGGGGCGACGGGCGAACACGGGCCGGCTGTGCTGGGCTAGAATGCAGAGATGCGCGTGGCCCGGAAGTTCCTGGTGATCGGCCACGTCCAGGGCGTTGGGTTTCGGTTCTTTGCCCAGAACGCCGCCCGCCGCGAAGGGCTGAGCGGTCATGTCACCAATCACCCCGACGGCTCGGTGGGGGCGGTGGCGGAAGGCGCGGCCGAGGCGCTGGAGCGGTTTGAGCGGGCCCTGCACCAGGGGCCATCGCGATCACGCGTGGAGCGCGTGCTGGTGGACGAGGTCGTGCCGACGGGCCTCCACGCCGGGTTTGAGATTCGGTAGGCGACAGGACTATGGACCATCTGAAGGCGAAGATTCGACACGTGCCCGACTTTCCCAAGCCGGGCATCCTGTTCTACGACATCACCACGTTGCTGTGCGACCCCCAGGGCTTCCGCGACACCATCGACGCGATGGCGGCGCCTTACATGGGCGAGGACATCGACCAGGTGGTCGGCATCGAGAGCCGCGGCTTCATTCTCGGCGCGGCCATCGCCGCCACCCTGGGCTGTGGGTTCGTGCCTATCCGCAAGCCGGGCAAGCTCCCGGCCGCGACCTACCAGGAAAGCTACCACCTGGAGTACGGCACCGACTCGCTGGAGATCCACCAGGACGCCTGCGGTCAGAACCAGCGGGTCCTGATTGTCGATGACGTGCTCGCGACCGGCGGGACCGCTCGCGCCGCGATTGACCTGGTCAAGAAGACCGGCGCCAAGATCATCGGCGCCGCATTCCTGATCGAGCTGGACTTGTTGAAGGGGCGGGACAAATTGGCCGGGGAGCCGGTTTATTCTGTTCTGCAGTATTAAAGGCGCCCGTAGCTCAGTTGGATAGAGCGAGCGTTTCCTAAACGCTAGGTCCCAGGTTCGATCCCTGGTGGGCGCACCAAACTTCGCGCGAAGAGACATTTATGAAAACTACTGAACGGCATCACCTCAAGGACAACGAACTGGCCATGGCGCTTACCAGCGTGCAGGCTTGGGTCGAGCAGAACCAGAAGAACCTCCTGGCCCTCGTGGCATTGGTCGTCGTGGTCGGCGGCGGCGTCGCCGCGTACTCCATGTATGCGCGGAGCACCGAAACCACGGCGCGGACACTGCTGGCCGAGGCCATGGTGATCGAAGAGGCGCGCGTGATGCCCCCGGGACCGCCGGCCGGCACCACCAACGACCCGACGCAGACGCCGGGACAGGCGCCGGGAACGTATCCGACGCAGAAGGCGAAGCTCGAAGCCGCGCTGCCGAAGTTCATCGCTGCGGCCGACGCCTATCCCTCATCTGATTCAGGCCTGACCGCGCGCTATCACGCCGCGACCGTGCTGGTGTCGTTGGAGCGATTTGACGAGGCGATCAAGCAGTACGACCAGGTGATTGCCGGCAGCGCCAGCCTCATCCAGCGCATGGCGCGACTGGGCAAGGCGGAAGCGCAGTTGCGCGCCGGGCAGTTCGATCCGGCGATTGCGACACTGAAGGAAACGGCGGAGCAGGCCAACACCAATCTCCCCGTCGACGCCGTCTTGATGGAACTGGCCCGCGCCTATCGCCTGGCCGGCAAGACCGAGGACGCGCGGAAGACCTGGACCCAGGTGGTTGAGAAGCACGCCGACTCGCCGCTGGCGACCGACGCGAAGGTCGAGATCGAAAAGCTGAAGGGTTAGCGCTTCGTCACGGCGCGCAAGAACGTAAATTCCGCCGAGGGCGTCAGCGTGACGCCCTCGATTCCTGTACGGGACACCGCGACGTTGGTCTTGTTCCACAGGCTGATATACGGCGCGTCTTCCGCGACGACGCGCTGGGCCTCGCCGAATAGCCGGCGCCGCTCGGCTTCGGTCTCGGCCGCTGACGCGGCATCGATCAAGCGGTCGACGTCCGGATTCTGGTAGTAGCCGCGATTGAAACCCGACGGCGGCATCTGCTTGGAATGAAACACCCGCCGCAACATGTCGGGATCCGACACGCCCACCCACTGCAGCGTGAACAACTGGAAGTTGCCCTTCAGCACGTCGGCGTAGAGCGTCGCGAACTCGTACGACCTGACGTCCAGCTCGATCCCGACCTGCTTCAGGTCCTGCTGAATCACCGCCGCCTGCAGCCGGATGAACTCGTTGGTCGACACCTTGAGGGTCAGGCGCAACCGCGGCGCCGGCCCCTCACCGTCCGGGTCTGGATAGCCGGCTTCGTCGAGCAGCGCCTTCGCCTTCAGGATGTCATGCGTGAACTGAAAGACGTTCGGCTCGAACGCCCACGAGGCCGGTGGCAGGATGCCGACGGCGGGGCTGGCCAGTCCGCGGCGCAAGTGGTCGACAATCGCCTGACGATCGATCGCGTAACCGATGGCATGGCGCACCCGGCGATCCTTCAGGACCGGGTCGCGCATGTTGAACCCGACATATGCGTAGTCCGTGCCTGGCGATTCCGCGATCGTCATGGTCTTGTCGGTCGCGAGCTGGTGCACCACGTCCGGGGACAGGTCGTTGACCACCAGGTCGACCGTGCCCTTGCGCAGCTCGAGCGCACGCATGATCTCGTCGGGCACCACCTTCAGCACCACGCCCGCGTTGGCCGGCGCGCCGCGGAAGTACTGGGGAAACGCGTCGAGCTCCAGCCGATCGTCCACGGCAAAGCTGACGAATTTGTACGGTCCCGTACCAACAGGATGCTCCCGCAGCGCCGCCGTAGAACCTTTGGGCACCACCGGCATGACCAGTTGAATCGGAAACGAGCCGAACGGCTCTTTGAGCGAGAACCGCGCGGTGTAGCGATCGAGCGCCGTGACCTTGTCGAGCACCCGGTAGGCGCCCTTGCGGGCCGAGATGAACGACGGATCGATGAACGAGCTAAAAGTAAAGACCACGTCTTCGGCCGTCAGCTCGTGACCGTCATGAAACAACACGCCCTGGCGCAACACTACGTCGTAGGTCAGGGGATCGCGCTGTTGCCAGCTGGACGCCAGCCCGCCGGTCACGCGCAGCTGCTCATCCAGCGCGAGCAGGTTGTCGTAAATCAGTTGATGCGCGCGCTGCGACGTTTCATCGGAGCCGACGCGAGGGTCGAGGCTGTTGGGCGAGCTGAGAACGGCGAGCGTGACGATGTGATTCTTCGGCGGCGTGCTGTTGCAAGCCGCCAACACGCACAGCAGTGCAGCAGTGCAGCACCATGGCACGCTGGCACGCTGGCACGGTGGCACCCTAGTCATCAAGTGACTTCTTGAGCTCCTGGAGAATCTGGAGGGCGTCGATCGGCGTCGTGCGGTTGATGTCCACCTCGCGAATCCGCTCGCGCAGCTTCTCGTCAGCGGGGGAGGCCGCCTGGAACAACCCGAGCTGCTGCTGCGCCACGATCGGCACGCCACTGAGCGACGGTTTGCCGCCGCGCGCCAGCTCGTCGTGCTCGAGCGACACGAGGATGTCGCGCGCACGGGCGATGACACTGGCGGGAAGCCCCGCCAACCGCGCGACCTGGATGCCGTAGCTGCGGTCCGACCGTCCCGGCAGGATCTTGTGCAGGAAGATGATGCCGTCTTTCCACTCGCGCGCCGTGACGTGCGCGTTCACGACGCCGGGGACCGCATCGGCCAGGTCCGTGAGCTCGTGATAGTGGGTGGCAAACAGCGTCTTCGGCCGCGCGCGTTCGTTGGGGGCCATGAACTCCGCCACCGCCCACGCAATGCTTAAGCCGTCGAACGTGGCAGTGCCGCGGCCGATCTCGTCCAGCACCACCAAGCTCTTCGAGGTGGCACCACTGAGAATGTGCGACGTCTCCTGCATTTCCACCATGAAGGTGGACTGGCCGCGGGCGATGTTATCGGAGGCGCCGACCCGCGCGTAAAGCCGGTCGATCAGCGCCAGCTTGGCCTCGCGTGCCGGCACGAACGACCCGGTCTGCGCCATCAGGCAGAGCAGCGCGACCTGCCGCAGGTAGGTGGACTTACCACCCATGTT